>JAQUNT010000101.1 GCA_028717525.1 Elusimicrobiota bacterium | reverse complement strand
GGTTGGTGTCCTTCCCTTCGACCTCGGCCTCGGACTTGCCTTCATCCACACCCTTCCCCTTCTGGCTGGCGGGCGGCGTCAAGGCCTTCTGGGCGGCGGCGGGCGCGGCCTCGTCGAGAAGGGCGTCGAGCCGGCTCTTCTGCCCCTGGGCGCTCCTGGTCATGGCGGCGTAGACGCCCTTGGCGTCGAGCGGCTTGCCCGGGTGGGCCTTGTCGTAGCTGTCCGCCTCGGCCTTCATGGCCGCCATGAGGCTCTGCATCGCGGCGTCGCCCTTGCCTGCGAGCGCCTTGTAGGCCTCGGCGTTCCTCTCCTTTATCATCTGCAGGGCCGCGGTGAAGCGCGGCTCAGCCGGCGCAGACGCCTGGCTCTTGGGAGCGACGAGCGGGGACTTCAAGTCGAGGGTAACGGGCCGCAGACCCTTGGCGTCCAGGGAGAGCTTCATCTTCTGGTCGAAGACCAGGACGTAGTTGAGCTCGTACTTCCTGGTCCGCAGGTTCTCGGTCTTGAACCTGTAGAGCCTGGCGTTGTCGACCGGCGTGTCCGCCCCCACCTTGGCGTAGAGCTCGCAGGACTGGTCCTCGGCCAGGGCCGCGACCTTGGATTTCTGGGCGTAGTAGTACTTGCCGTCGGACTTGCTCTGCATCATCATCCAGGCCGCGTTGCCCGGGACCGGCATGGGCGTGACCGTGTTCTGGGCCGCGGTGGTCTTGTCCCAGTAGTACTGCTGGCCGCCGATGACGATGGCTCGAGATGGGCTGGGCAGGAGCGCTGGGGCCGCCAGCGCCAATATAGCGAAAATGACCATGCGGGATTTGGGGTTCATGGCTTTCTCCGGACGGCTACGCCTGGATGTTGGTATTCCTGGTCCGACTATATGTTGCCTCCGATGCGCTCCTTAGAACAAGGGCCAAAGGGCCTAGGGCCGCTCAATTGGACTTCTGGGTTCTCCCTCCAGGCACGCAAGCATCGCTGCCTTTGCCGCCGCAGACCATGTCGGTCGCGAACTTCCGCAGGTCTGCGGCGATATTATCGCCCGCCATGCCGGTATAGCCGTGTCCCGAGGCGTAAACGTCGCGCTGGGTGTTGACTGCGGTGACGATCTCCCCCAGCTTGACCTTCACTTGGTCCGCGGTCAGCTCGGGAGTCTCGGGGATCGCCGTCAGCGCGTTTCTCACTTCAACCTTCAGCTTGGGCAGGCCGTTGGGACCCAGGTTGCCCTCCGCCTGGAGGCCTCGGCCAATATTCACGTTCCCCTGCGAGAGCCTCAAGGCCCTAATATCGCCTTCGGGCTTAGTATCCTCCTTGCCCTTATTCAAATACTGCATCTGCAGGTTGGCCGTCTTTTTCAAGCCTCCGGTCGCGTTGGCCGCGGTGCAGCCCTGCCCGCCGCAGGCTTTCTCGGATGCCCGGCTGATCTCGGCGTTGACGGTGGCGACGTATTTCTTGAGGCAGGTCGGCGCGTCCCCGCCGCAGTCCTTGATCTCCTTGCCGCTCGGCACCGCCCCCACCGCGCCCAGGGCCTGGTTGGCCTTCAGCTGGGCATCGGCCAGCGTCTTGATGGCCAAGTCGATGCTCTTCTGCGTCTTGGCGAGCTCCGCGACCCCCTTGCCGAACAGGTCCTTGGCGGCCTGCGCCGCGGTGTTGACCTTCCCGTCCTTCTCCGCGCAGCCTTTGCACACCATGGTGTCGTCCCAGCCCGCGACCGCAGGCTTGATGGTGTTGGTGATGGCATCGTTGGCCTTGGCGACCGTATCCAGGGGTGTCTTCGTGCTTTCGAGCGGGTCGGTCACGTCCACCTTGACCTGGTTGATATCTCCGGCCTCGAGCACCTTGAGGTTCTCATCGAGCAATTGTTCGGCCTCGTTTAGCTTCTCGTACCCGGGCTTCAGATATTTCGTGTCGATGTTCGTCAACTGGGTCTCGAGGTTCGGCTTGCCCTTAAGGAGGTCAGCGGAGGTCTTCGACCCGCATTTCACGCTCTTGAGGTTGCCGTTCATCGCGTTCTTGGCGGACATGACGCCGACGTACGCCTCCGCCAAAGGACCGGTGACAGCCACGTAGGCGGGGTCCTGAGCCTTGTCCATGTCCTCGCAGAGCTTGTCCAGGTTGCCCGTCATCCCGCCTTCGACCCGCGCGCCCTGCTTGGTGGGGTCGGTGCCGTCGACCTGCTGGTTCTGCGGGACGTTCTCGGCCTTGGGCGCGGGAGAGTCCTCGCTGCCCGCCACCTTGGTGCAGCCCGAGTCTACGAGCGTGTTCAGCTGTCCGCCCGGAGGGCCGGTCCAGATCTTGCCCTTGGCGTAGCAGTTGGCGCCGGTGGCCTTCTCTCCGCAGTCCGGAGTGGTCGCCGCCGAGTAGGTGCCCTTGTCGCACTTGTAGCTGTAGCTGTTCTTGTCGCCGCCGAAGTTCTTGATGGTGTCCGCGATGCCGGCGGTCAAGGCCTTGAAGGGGGTCATCACCGCCTCCTCGAGCATCTTCTGCTTGAGGTCCGGCCAGAGCATGGCCTCCTTCTCCCTGAGCTTCCAGTAGAGGTCGATGGCCTTCTGCTGGTTCTCCTTGGCGGCCAGGAAGGCCAAAGATTCGCCCAAAGACTTGGAGTCCTTGCCCGAGTTTCCGCCGGGCCCCTTGTCGTCCTTGCCCATGCCGCCCTCGCCGATTCCCCCGCCGGAGCCGCTGGGCATGTTCATCCCGGCGGCCTGCTCGGCCGCGTTCACGGCCGAGCCCTGCCGGTTGAGCGCGTTGCCCGCGTTCTCAGCGGCCTTCTTCATCGCGTCCAGAGAGGCCTTGCTGCCGCCGGTGGGGCTGCGCGACACGCCCGCGTAGCCCGGCATCTTGCTCACGTAGCCCAAGGAATTCTGCTGGGCCGCGGTGGGCTTGCCCGTGTTGATGGGCGGCGGCGAATAGGTGGCGCCGCCCCCTCCGCCCGAGCCGGCGCTCAGTCCGCGCAGGCCGGCGTTGGTCAGAGCGGGCTTGGGCACGGGCAGGCTGGCGGCCTTAGTCGCGGCCGAGGCGCCCTTGGACGCCGCGTTGGCGATGGCGTCCTTCCAATCCGTGTTCTCCTTCGCCGGTGCGGCCGCCGCCGCGGCGGTCGCCGGAGGCTGCTGGGTGGCACCGGGGCCAATGACCAAGGCGGAAGGGTCGCACAAATTGAGGGGGGTGATCACGTCGCCGCCGCTGCCCGCGAAGCTGCCCGGAGCCATGCAGTTGACGCCGGGCTCGAAAGGAGAACTGCCGTCGCCGAAGCGGCCGCCCTTGTTCATGAAGTCCCAGCCCGGCTTGAAGGTGCCGTCCGCCGCGTTCTCCGGGCTCATCATGAAATGCTCGGCCAGAGGCGCCATGAACAGCACGCCCAGACCCGCCAGGATGAAGGCCAGGTCCTTCTTCTTGAACTGCTTGATGCGTTCCACGAGGGAAAGCCTCGCGGCGAGCCCCTTGATGCGGACCTGGGGTTTCTGAGAATCCTTGAGGGTCGGGATCTTCGGTTTCTGGTCCATAATGGCTCTCCTGGAACGCCCATGCTCCTTAAAAACGATGCCCGCGCTCAGCGCCCGCTGTGGGAAACCGCTTCTGGCGGAATCGAGGATAGTGTAATATGGCCCCTAGAGATTGTCAATAGTGCCAATGACTTTTTACCGAATTTAAACCAAGTCCGGCGGAAACGGCGAATAAGGCTGAAACCGGCGTCTCAGAACAGACCCTTGAAGAGGTCGCCCAAAGAGGCGTCCGGCAGCAGCGAATCGCAGTCCGTATGGGCGCAGCCCTCCGCCGCGGTCAGCGGACAGGCCTCGACATGCGCGCATTGCGCCGAGCTGTAGAGGCGGCAGGCGGCCGCCACCTCGGCGGCCTTCTCCTCGCAGCGGCGGCGGGTCTTAGCGAAGCCCCAGCGCACCGGGCAGCCCAAGGCGCGGTACTGGTCGAGGCGCGCCTGCAGGGCCAAGGAGAGCTCGCGCTCCCGCTCGGAATACCCGGCGTCGACCTTCCGGCAGGTCTGCAGGTCCCTCAGGACCTGGTCCGCCTCCTCGGCGGCGTCCGCGCCCCGGGCCTCGGCGGAGGAGAGCTGGGAGGTGCGGTCCACGCGGGGCGTGCTCATCCCCTTCGGCGAGACGGACTGGACCGGGCTGCCGTCGTAGACCGCGCCCAGGCTGGAGGCCGCGAACTCCGTGCTGCAGCCGTTGGCCGCGGTGCAGTCCGGAGCCCGGGCGATGGCGGCGCGGTCGCGGGCCTGGACCAGGTCCTTGACGGATTTTGCGCCGCTGGCGAGCAGGTTGCGGTCCATGCTGGCGCGGACCTCGACCGAGAGCTGCGTGCCCTTGGCCTTGGGCAGCCGGCCGGGGCTCACACCCCGGACCAGGCCCGCGCCCGCGCCGGGCACGTCCGAGCCGTCGAGTGCGCCGCGCAGTTCCTCCCCGGCGGTCCCCACGGCCCCCTGGCTGCCCGCAAAGAAGCCCCGGCGCGCGTAGGCCGAGGGCTGGACCAGATCCGCGCTGGCCGCGCGCGCCCCTTCCAGGTCCTCCTCGCTGAGGGCCACGCTCCGGCCCGAGCGCGCCGCGTCCTCCGGGGTCAGGATGCCGCGCACGGTCTTGACGCCGCGGCCAGCGGATTCCACGAGGCCCATCTCCGCGGGGTCGCCCCGGACGAATTCCACCGACGACGGAGCGGCGGCGGCGGGCCCGCGGCCCAGGATGGCGGACAAGGACAGGCCCCGATCGCGCTTGACCGCGCTGAAAGAGGCGAGCAGCCGAGACCAGGACCCGGCCGCTCCTGACCGGCCGGAGAGCAGGCCCGAGCGGGAGGCGAAGACGAGGGCCAGGGAGAACGCGGCCAGGCAGAGCAGGACGGCCAGCAGGCGGCGGTCGCTGAGCAGGCTGCCCAGGGCTCCTTTCTTCCTGTTGCGCTCAAAAAAATCGGACATGCTCTTCGCTGATAGTGTAGTATGGCCCATTAAAATTGTCAACACCGAGAAGCATTTTTTGTAACATCGCTTTTTCTTGATATAATCGCTCTTACTATGGAAGGCGCGGCCCGGCCGGATCTGCCCGGCTTCGGATTCCTTTTCAAGAGAGCGGGGCTCATCTATCGCGAGCGCTGGCGGACCATCTTCTCCATAATCGTCGTCGGCGCGGCAGCCACCATGGCGGCCGCGGTGTTCGTCCCGCTCATCCTCCTGTTCTTCCTGCTGCGGCACGCGCCCGGCCAGTCGTGGGACGCCTTCATCTTCTGCGGAGTCTGCGCGGCCTTCCTGGCCAGCGCCGTCTTCGTCTGGGCCCAGGCCGCCTTGGGGCTCTCCCTCATAGACCCCGATCGCGGCCCCGGGGCCAAGGACTGCTTCGAAGCGGCCTGGGCGAAGATCCCCGGCTTCGCCTGGGTCTGCATCCTGGCCGCGGCCGCGTGCACCGGAGGCTTCTTCCTGCTCATCGTCCCGGGGCTGGTCCTTTCGGTCTGCCTGGCTTTCGCCCCGCTCATCTACCTCGGCGAGGGAGTCGGCGGCTTCGCCGCTTTGCTCAAGAGCTGCCACTACGTCAAAGGCCGGTTCTGGGCCGTGGCGGCGCGGCTGGGCGCGCTCTGCGCCCCGACCGCGGCCACCTCGCTGGTCCCCTTGGGCAGGGGAACGGCCAGGCTGGCGGTCATGCCCCTGACCTTCATCGGCGCGGCCCTTCTGTTGGCCGAACTGCGGCGCCTGCGCGGCCGCGCGCCGTTCGCGCCTTCCTTGCGGGGCAGGCTGCTCCTGGCGCTGGCCCTCGCGGGCCTTGCCGTGCCCGTCTTCCTCCTGCCCCGCACCCTGGCCTGGGCAGCGCCCCGGCTCCACGCGCTGGAGAGCCGGCTGACGAGCGGCTTGCTCGACACGCCGGCGTTCAGGCGTCTCCTGGCCCCCCGCCGGAGCCCTTGACAGCGCCGGGGCCTGTGTTATAACTTCCTAGGGGACGCCATGGCCGCCTGCGAGAACTACCTCGACATCGACGCCGACCCCCAGCGGGTCTGGGACTTCATCTCTGATTTCGGCAATTGGGGCAAGCCGCTCGGGATCAAGAGCCCGCTGGCAGCCAACCCGGACCTGAACTACACCTTCCGCCTGCCCGAGGGCTCGGTCCCAGGCGTCGACGCCTGGGTGGTGATGAGCCAGGACCCGGACACCTACGGCACCATGAGGCGTGGCAGCCGCGAGAAGCCCCTGGCTTGGCGCATCCTGGAGTGGACCCCTCTCAACGCCATCGCCTTGGGCACCGAGCGGGCGGGCTGGTTCGCGAAGTACACCGCCGCCATCGCCTTCACCATGGAGCCCCTGGGACAACTCTCCACCCGGGTCGGCTTTGCCAGCGACCTCGACAGTCCCGGGGGCCTGATGATGCAGCTGCTCTACCCCCAGTCGCGTCTTCAGAAGAAGGCCGAGGAGCAGGCCAAGGCCGTGCTGGCCCGCCTCAAGGAAGAGCTCAACCCCTGACCCGCCGCTCGGCGCGCGCAGCGGCTAGCCGCCCGCGGCCTTGCCCAGCTTGGCGGAGATCCCGGCGTTGATTCCTCCCAGCGCGGCGACGATGGCCAGGACCACGACGAGTGTCTCGGGCGAGCCCCCCATCCAGGCGAAATAGGTCGCGAGCATGCCGTTGAGCACGGTTATGCCTCCGGCGATCATGAACATGGAGCCCTGGGGAGAGCCGCCCATGCTGTTGATCTCCGCGCCCTGCTGGATGATCATCAAGCCCATGATGGTGCCCGCCACGCCGAGGAGGTCCGCGATGTAGCAGAGGGTCCAGTACACGTAGTAGTTGTACGGGATCATCTCGGCGAGCATGGACAGGATGGCGGACATGGCCAGGCAGGAGCCGGCCGCGTACACCATCTTCTCAGCCTTGTCCACCTGCTTCTGCCAGGGCGTTGCGTTCTGGCCCGGCGCGCTCTTGGTGACGCAGGCGACCCCGTTCCAATAGGCGCCCGCCTCGTAGTCGCAGTTCCGCTCGTTGTCGATGGTGGGGCTGTAGTTGGCGTTGCTCGGCGAGGCGCCCCCGCCGCCCACGCCGACCCCCGGGCTGCCGCCGCCGCTCGTGTCGGCCGGGGAGGTGGGCGGGGTGCCGCCGACGAGCTCGTTGGCCTGGAACTGGGCCGTAGCCGCCTCGGTGTTGGCCTCGGTCACCCGGGTGCCGGAGCGGATGGCGGGATTGTACTTGGAGGCCATGCCGCGCAGCAGGGCCAAGGACCGGCTGTTGCGGCTGGCCAGGTGCCTGAGCTTCATGCCCTGGCCCAGACGGATGTTCTTGGCCACCAAGGTCCCGCCGCTGCCGGCCTTGGCCGCGTTCTGCCCGAACTTGCCGAGCTGTCCGGACTCGGCCATGGACTTCTGCAGGTCGGAGCCGCCGACGCCGACCCCGGCCAGAGCCGGGGAGGACGCGGCTTGGCTCTTGACGCCGCTGCTGAGCTTGGAGCCGCTGAGGTTGTGCGCCATCTTGTCGATGGGCCCC
>JAQUNT010000100.1 GCA_028717525.1 Elusimicrobiota bacterium | reverse complement strand
GGGGTCGGCGGAGTGCTGGAAGTCGAAGATGGCCAGCGAGGGAGGCTTCCCATTGATGCTCTCCTTCGCTCTGTCACCGACGGGTGCCATTCGCATCCACTCTTTGACTTCCGCGATGATTTTGTCTGCGACTTGGCTGGCATTCGGTCCATTGGTTTCGACCGACCCTCTAAAGGCGATGCTACTCGTATGGACCTCATGCCCTCTGTAATCTATGAGTAGGACACCCTGCCGGGCAAGGATGCTGCCCTCAATCAAGAGGTCGGCCGAGAGCGCTTTCCCGAATCGCTGCAGCGTCGTGGGATTGATAACGCCGGATTCATTAAGCGATAGTTCTCCCATGAAAGGATCGAGCGCTTCGCGCTCCACAACATACAGGCCCGGGATCGCGCCAAGCCGCTCAATCAATCCCTCAGTCAATGTCCGGCGATAGGATTCGACACGGGGAGAGAGTGTCCTCTGGCGAAAATCAAGAACTGCGATTCCCAGGCGCGCACTGTCCGCCTGTGAGGACTCCGCATGGAGATGTTCCGCACCGTTGCCCAGAAGAACGACAACAGCCATGATGCAAGTCAGCAATCGAAGCTTCCCTTCCAGCACGGAATGAATTGCCTTGCCGGTATTGGGAGCGACAGAAGACATGTCTGTTCTTGGCCAGAGTACTGCTGCAAAACTCAACGCTGACAATAACTGGCGAGATGATACCATACCTAGACGGCGAGGAAGACTGAGCGACCAGACAGCATAAATGTCGGGGCATGAGCGACAGCATATGAACAACTCAAGACAACGGGTCCCAGCGCCCGTCTCCGGCCGGGCGGATGGAAGCGGGGCCATCCCTCCCGCAGTTCGACTCCCTCTCCGAAATGATAGTATTGGGGAGCAGAGCAGCAAAGGACGCGGCCAGGTCCCGCGTCCGACCGGAGAGGCCATGGATATCATCGTCGCGAAGGAAACCCGCTGGGCCGTCGTCTCCATCAAGGGCAGGATCGACGCCATGACCTCCGCCTCCTTCGCCAGCCGCCTGGAGGAGCTGGTCGATAAAGGCGAGAACGCCGTCCTGCTGAATCTCGCGGCTCTGGAGTACATCAGCAGCAACGGCTTGCGCTGCATCCTCAAGATCGCCAAGCGCCTGCACTCGAAGGGCGGCGAGATGCTCTTCGCGGGACTGCAGGACCCGGTGGCCCAGGTCTTCGAACTGTCGGGGTTCGGCTCCATCTTCCGCGTCTATCCGACCGTCGCGGACGCCGCCAAGCATCCGGCGAGCCCGTCGCAGCCCCATTCCCCGGCTTGACGGCGGAGGGAAGTCCCGCTAGTCCGTCACATTCGTGGTCGTCGGGATGATGGAGACGGAGCTCCCCCTGATGCTCTTCTCGATGGTCCCCTTCATGTCGTTGATGACCTTTTGAACCTCGGCCATGCTCCGGGCGCCGTCGAACTCCAGGAAGATCTCTATGAAGATGTCTCCCCCCGAGCGCCGGGAGCGCACGCCGTGGAGCTCCTTGTATTCGTGGAAGAAGGCCACCAGCTTGTTGATGATGATCAGCTGCACGCCCTCGTCGAGGGTCTTGTCCAGCAGATCGTAGACCGAATGGGTGATGACGGCGTGGATGGAGAACAGCAGGATGGCCGCGATGACGAAGGAGGCCGCGGGGTCGATGTAGACGGACCAGGCGTACCGGCCCAGGCCCAGGCTGAGGATGAGGGAGGCGAAGACCAGGGAATCCGCCATGGCCTTGGTCCTGAAGAGCCGCCACTGGGATTCCATGATGGGAGAGTGCTCCAGCTTGGCGATCCTGTAATTCTTGATCCAGAGCCAGGTGTTGGCGCACATCCCGCACAGCATGAGGAATACGGCCAGGCCGGCCCCTCCGCTATGGATGGGGGAAGGATGCAGCATCCTGTAGACGGCGGTGAAGACGACGATGGCGAAGCAGACCGACATGACCGCGCCCACGATGATGCTGGTCAGGTTCTCGAGCTTCCCGACGCCGTACTCATATTCCGCGGACTCGCCCCGGGATATCCGTCTGAGCGCCAGCCAGGCCAGCAGGGTGGCGAGAAGCTCGCAGGCGCACTTCAAGACGTCTGCGAGCAGGATGATCGAGTTCGCCAGCACGGCGGCGACGACATCGGGCAGGAAGAGGACGAAATCCGTCACCAGGCTGTGAAAGAGCGAACGGACCTTGTCCGCGTCGCCGCCTGAGTCCGCCGCGATGGAGCTATCGTGTGGCTGCGTCATGTTCCGGGGACGACCGCCGGCAGACCATATCATACTTCATTGCCGTCCGCGGATTGGACATCCTCATGCCCTGGATGTTATATCATCTGCCTTCACGGCCAAGGACTTGAGATGAGATCCCTCCGGCTCGCGCGGCCCGCCCTCGTCCTGTTCTGCGCTTTGGGCTCCGCCTCGGCACAGGCCGGGAAGGAGGATGCCAACAACGGCAGGGACCTCGCCCGGCCGCTGAGCAAAGTCGGCTGGCTGTACCAGTATCAGCGTCTCGGCACGCCCGAGTATGACGACCATCTGAACACGCTCGAAGCGCAGAAGCCCTTCATCCTGAGCCCGGTTTGGAAGTTGAATCTGGGCCTGGATCTGCCCATCGACGCGAACGACGCCGCGGGCCCGGGGACGTTCCAGGGCGGCCTGGGCGACGCGCAGTTGTTCGGATTGCTGGTCAGCAAGGTCAACGACACGGTCTATTGGGGCCTCGGGGCGGCGGCCATCTTCCCCACGGCCAGCCAGACCCATCTGGGCGACGGCAAGTACCGCCTGGCGCCGGGCGCGGGCATCAGGTTCGGCCTGCCCGGACACGGCGAGGACGACTGGCTCCTGCTGCAAGCCAGCTACGACCAGGACGTGGCGGGAGACCCGGACCGCAGCCCGGTCCGCGTCTGGCATTTCAAGCCGAACCTCAACCTCACCTTCTGCCAGGATTGGTTCTTCGACCTCTACCCGAGTTCGGACATCAGCTACAATGCCGGCGACCTGCAGCCCGGAGACACCGGGCGTTGGTTCATCCCCTTCGACTTCCTCTTCGGCAAGGTGTGGCAGAAGACCGCGGCGGCATCCTTGGAGATCAGCATCCCCCTGGTTCGGGACTACGACCTCTATAAGTTCAAGCTGGGGACCGAGGTCGATTTCTTCTTCTGACGCGGGGGACAGGGACTCAGCAGATCCGGGGCAGCTGCTCGCCGCTGAGCATGTCCAAGACGCGCTCCACGCCGATGCGGGTCTTGAGGCGCACCTCGCCGGCGGGCCTGTCGTTCACGCTGCCGACCACGACCGGCGCGCAGCCCGCGGCTTTGAGCGCGGCCAGGGCCCGGTCCGCGTGGTCCGGCGGCACGAAGGCGGCCAGGCGGCCCTCGCAGGCCATGTAGAGCGGGTCCAGGCCGAACATCTCGCAGGCGCCTTCCACCTCGCGGCGTACCGGGACCTTCTCCTCGTCGATGGAGATGCAGCAGGAGGCCTTGGCCGCGATCTCGTTGAGGGTCGTGGCCAGGCCGCCGCGCGTGAGGTCGCGCAGGCAGGCGACGTCCACGTCGGCCTCGAGCAGCTCGCGCACCGCGGGCCAGAGGTGCCCGGCGTCGCTCTTGAGCCCGGTCTCGAACGCGAGCCCCTCGCGCACGGAGAGGATGGCCGCGCCGTGCGCGCCCACGTCTCCGCTGACGATGACCGCGTGGCCGGGCCGCACGCGCTGCGGGGAGACCGGGTTCAAGGCCACGATGCGGCCCACGCCCGCGGTGTTGATGTAGATCCCGTCGCCCTTGCCGCGCTCCACCACCTTGGTGTCCCCGGTCACGATGCGGGCTCCGACCTCGGCGGCCGCGGCGGCCATGGACTTGGCCGCGGCCTCCAGGGCGTCGAGGCACAGGCCCTCCTCGATGATGAAGCCGCAGGACAGATACATCGGCTGGGCCCCGCACATGGCCAGGTCGTTGCAGGTGCCGTGCACGGCCAGGGAGCCGATGTCGCCGCCCGGGAAGAACATGGGCCGCACCACGAAGGAATCCGTGGTGAAGGCCAGCCGGTCCGGGCAGGGCTCCAGCCGAGCTCCGTCGTGCGCCTCGTGCAGGGCCGGGTCGTCGAAAGCCTTGAGGAAGATGTCGGCGATGAGCTTGTGCATGAGGCGCCCGCCGCTGCCGTGGGCCAAGGTGACCGTGCGCTCGGGCGCGTGCGGGACCGGGCAGGAGAGGCTGATATCCTGCTTCATCGGTGATATCTGTGATACGCCGCGCAGGCCCCTTCCGAGGACACCATGGGCGCGCCCAGGGGGTTGTCCGGCGTGCAGAGGGTGCCGAAGGCCGGGCATTGGCGGGGCTTGCGCAGTCCCCGCAGGACCTCTCCGGCCAGGCACTCCTTGGGCTCGGAGGCCTTCACGCCCTCGACCTGGAAGCGCTTCTCCGCGTCCAGGGACGAATAGGCCTGGCGCAGGCGCAGCCCGCTCTGCGGGATGGGACCGATGCCGCGCCACTGGCGCGCGCAGGGCTCGAAGACCTCGCGCACCAAGGCGATGGCCGCCTGGTTGCCCTCGGCGCGGGCCGAGCGGGAGTACTGGTTCTGCACCGCGCAGGTGCCGCGCTCCAGCTGGCGGACCAGCATGGCCAGCCCTTGGAAGATGTCCAAGGGCTCGAAGCCCGTGACCACCATGGGGACCTGGTACTTCCTGGCCAGGGGCTCGTAGTCGGCGAAGCCCGCCACGGTGCAGACGTGCCCGGCGGCCAAAAAGCCCTGCACCTTGTTGGAGGGCGAGGAGAGGATGGCCTCCATGGCCGGCGGAACCAGGACGTGGGCCACGAGCAAGGAGAAGTTCGGCAAGCCCAGGGATCGGGCTTGCCGTGCCGCCATGGCGGTCATGGGGGCGGTGGTCTCGAAGCCCACGGCGAAGAACACGACCTGGCGCTCCGGCAGCTGCTGGGCGACGGCCACGGCGTCGAGGGGGGAGTAGACCACGCGGATATCCGCGCCCTGGGCCCGGGCCTCGAGCAGGCTGCCCCGGGAGCCGGGCACGCGCAGCATGTCGCCGAAGGAGCAGAACACGACCTCCGGCCGCCGCGAGACCGCGATGGCGCGGTCGATGAGCTCGATAGGCGTGACGCAGACCGGGCAGCCCGGGCCGTGGACCAAGGAGAGCTGCGGGGGGAGCATCTGGTCGATGCCGAAGCGCACGATGGCATGGGTCTGCCCGCCGCAGACCTCCATCACGGTCCAGGGCTTCTTGACCAAGGCCTTGATGAGCTTGGCGTAGCGCTGGGCGCTGCGGCGGTCGCGGTACTCGTCGAGGTACTTCACGGCTGCTCCTGCCCGGCGCCGGCGGCCTCGAGCTCGTCGAGGTACTTGAAGGTCTCCGCCGCTGACGCCTCGTCGAGGACGCTGATGGCGAAGCCGGCGTGCACGATGACGTAGTCGCCGACCTTGGCCTCGGGCACGTAGGCCAGGCAGGCATCCTTGACGATGCCGTTGAAGTCGATCTTGCCCGCGGCCAGGCCGCTCTCAGCGACGGCGATGCTGGCCACCTTCCCCGGGATGCCGAGGCACATATATGTGGAGTTTACCAAAAATGATAGATTGGGCTCGCGAGACTTCCGCCGCATCCGTGAGCGCAAGGAGAACCCGGCGTTCGTCCTGCGCAATCTCTTCGAGTGAGGCCGCCATGGTGACCGCGAAACTGATGGGATTCCTGGACGACGAGATCACGAAGCTCAAGAACGAGGGGCGCTTCGTCAAGCTGCGCATCCTGGAGGGTCCGCAGGAGCCGGTCTCGGTCATCGACGGCAAGAAAGTGGTGAACCTCACCTCCAACAACTACCTCGACCTGGCCAACCATCCGGCCCTGAAGGCGGCGGCCCAGGCGGCCATCGACAAGTACGGCGTGGGCACGGCCGCGGTGCGGACCATCATCGGCACCATGGACATCCACATGCAGCTGGAGAAGAAGCTCGCCGAGTTCAAGGGGACCGAGGCGGCCCTGGTGTTCCAGTCGGGCTTCACCGTGAACGTGGCCTGCTGCCAGAGCCTGATGACCGACGAGAAGGACCTGCTGGTCTCCGACGAGCTCAACCACGCCTCCATCATCGACGGGGGCAGGCTCTCCAAGGCCGCGCGCAGGATCTACCCGCACAAGGATATGAAGGCCCTCCAGGCCATCCTGGAGTCTCCCGAGGGCAAGGCCGCGCGGCGCAAGATGATCGTGACGGACGGGGTCTTCAGCATGGACGGCGATATCGCCCCCCTGCCGCAGATCGTGGAGCTGGCCGAGAAGCACGGCGCCTTCGTGATGGTGGACGACGCCCACGCCTCGGGCGTGCTGGGCCGCAACGGCCGCGGCACCCCGGACCACTTCGGCCTGACCCAGAAGGTGCAGATCCAGATCGGCACCCTGTCCAAGGCGGTGGGCGCCATCGGAGGTTACGTGGCGGGCGCGAAGTCCCTGCGCGACTACCTGGTCTGCACGGGCCGGCCGTTCGGGTTCTCGAGCTCGCATCCGCCGTCGGTGACCGCCACCTGCATCGCGGCCCTGGACATCCTGATGCTGGAGCCCCAGCGCATCGAGAGGCTCTGGGCCAACGCCCGCCACTTCAAGGAGGGCTTGCAGAAGCTGGGCTTCGACACCGGGGCCAGCGAGACCCCGATCACCCCGGTCATGGTGGGGGAGACGGCCAAGGCCCAGAAGTTCAGCGCCCGGCTCTTCGAGGAGGGGGTCTTCGCCCTCTCCATCTGCTATCCGACCGTGCCGCGGGGCAAGGACCGCCTGCGCACCATCGTATCCTCCGGGCACACGGAGCGCGACCTGGACTTCGCCCTGGAGAAGTTCGGGCGGGTCGGAAAGGAGCTCGGCATCATCTAAGTCCAGCGAGAAATGCTAATATAATCCGTTTTTAAACGCAGAGGCGTTAAGAAGACCATGATGAAAGCCAGCCTGTGCCTGCTCTTCCTGCTCGGCGGTCCTTCCGGGCAGTGCCAGGCGCCGGCGCGCGAGAGCGCGGCGTCCCAGAGCGATCTGGCCGCCATGCGCATCATCCTGGAGGAGATGTCGGCTGACCCGGGCAACCAGAGGGCCCAGGCCCTCCTCAAGGACCTGTGGCAGGCCAACCTCACCAAGCGCGAGAAGGCCCTGGGGCCGGGGCGGAGGGTCGCGGTCAGAAAGGACGGGCGAACGGGCGGCGCGGCTCCCGACGCGGACATGTTCACGGCCCTGCTCCGGGGCGCGGCGGACTCCTACGAGAAGGGCCGGCCGCAGGATGCGATGATCCTGCTCAACACCGCGCTCAGCCTGGAGCCCGCCGGGGCCGCGGCTCCGGCCTCCCCGGGAAGCCTTCCCAAGGGCCGCGCGGCGCCGGGCGCCTCGTCGGTGAGGATGTCGACGGAAGCCCTGCCCCTGGTCGAGATCTCCACGTCCACCGTGGTGACCCCGGACGAGGCGGAGTCGGCCCGGCAGCTCTTCCGGGCCGGGATCCGTTTCTACCGCGCCGGCGACCTCGCGCAGGCGGCCCAGTCCTTCCGG
>JAQUNT010000099.1 GCA_028717525.1 Elusimicrobiota bacterium | reverse complement strand
CACCAGCATGATGGCGCTGGCCTCGGAATCAAGCAGGCGCTCGGCGGCGGCGCCGATCTTCTGCAGGAGGAAGTCCAGGTCGATGGTGGAATTGAGGCTGCCCGCGATGGAGAAGAGCTCCAGGGCGGTGTTGACGTCCATGCCGACGGCCGGCTTCGCGGCCACAGTGGTCTTGTCGTTGTCAGCCATGGCTCACTCCTGCCCGCCCAGGACCTCGCGCACCGAGGTCAGGCCCATCTTGACCTTCTCCAGGCCGTCCTGCACGATGAGGCGCATGCCTTCCTTCATCGCCGCCTTGCGGACCGGGTCCGCGGCCACATCCTTCAGGCAGAAGGTGCGCAGGCTGTCGGTCATCACGAGCAGCTCGTGCATGCCGACCCGGCCCTTGTAGCCGAGGTTCTTGCAGTTGTCGCACCCCCCGCTCGGCGGCGGGCCGTAGATCTTGTTCTCCGCCGACAGCTCCACCCCGTTCTCGCTGAAGACCTTGATCTCCTCGGGCGTCGGGTCGTGCGGGACCTTGCACTCGGGGCAGAGCCGCCGCGAGAGGCGCTGGGCCAGGACCGCCTTGATGGTGCCCGCGACCATGAAGGAGGGCAGGCCCATGTCGGTCAGGCGCGAGATGGTGGAGGAGGCGTCGTTGGTGTGGATGGTGGAGAAGACCAAGTGGCCGGTCATGGCGGCTTCCATGGCGATATGGGCCGTCTCCTCGTCGCGGATCTCGCCGACCATGATGACGTCGGGGTCCAGACGCAGGAAGGAGCGCAAGGCCGTGGCGAAGTCGAACTTCTTGTCCGCGCCGAGCTTAAGGTCCGGGTTGACGGGCACCTGGACGATGCCGTCGAGGTTGTACTCCACCGGATTCTCGGCGGTGAGGATCTTGATGTCCGGGCGGTTGACGTGGTTCAGGGCGGCGTAGAGGGTGGTGGATTTGCCCGAGCCCGTGGGGCCGCAGACCACGATGAGGCCGAAGTTCTTCTTGCCGCCGATGCCCTTGAGCAGGCTCAGGAACTTGTCCAAGGTGTCGGGCATGAAGCCCATCTTCATGATGTCCACCTGCACGGACTTGCGGTCCAGGATGCGCATGACGCAGGATTCGCCGTAGACCGTGGGGACCATCTCCACGCGGAACTCGATGGGGTTGCCCCCGGCCAGGATCTGGATGCGGCCGGACTGGGGGATGCGCCGCTCCGTGATGTTCATGGAGCTGGTCATGATCTTGATCTTCGCCGCAACGGCGGCGCGGTAGCCCCAGGGCACGGTGAAGGGCCCGGGCAGCAGGCGCCCGTCGACGCGGTAGCGCAGCAGGAGCTTGGAGTTCTTGCCCGCGGCGTCCTCGAAGGGCTCGATGTGGATGTCCGATGCCTTCATGGAGAGCGCGCCCAAAATGATGGCGTTGACGAGCTTTTCCACCTCGGGGGCGGAGGCGTCGACCTCGGCGATGTCGGACTTGGCCTCATCCTTGACCACCTCCATACCCTCCGCCGGCCCCGAGGCATCCTTCTTGGCCATGTCCGCCACGAGCCGGTTCATGGCCGCGCCCTCGCCCTTGCCGTAGGCGTGGTCCAAGGCCGCGATGATGTCCTGGGGCAGGGCCAGGTAGGGCTGCACCTCCATGCCGGTGCGCAGTTGGACGTCCTCGATGACGAAAAAGTCCCGCGGGTCGGCCATGGCCACGAAGAGGGAGCTCTCTTCCTTGGCGAAGGGGATGGCATGGTGGCGCCGGGACACGGCTTCGGGGATGATCTTGGCGATCTCCACGTCGATGTCCATCTGGCCCAGATCCACGGCTTTGACCTGCCATTCCGCGGAGAGGGCCTTAAGGAGCTGGCCGCTGCCCAGGAGCTTGAGGTCGACGATGGCCTGCTGGAGGGTCTTGTTGTTCTTCTTGGCGTCGGCATCCGCGGTCTTGAGCTGCTCTTCGCTCAAGAGCTTGCGCTCGCCGAGGATCTCCGCCACCGTCTTGCGCCTCTGCAGGCCCTTAAGAGCCATGGTATTCTCCGCTCAACGCAATTCCAGACGGTCGCCCACCGCGACCGAACCCCGCAGCCGGCCTCCGGCGAGCTCCAGGACGCTGTGCGCCCGGAAGACCCACGGAGAGACGCGCCACGGCTTGAGGCCCTCCAGGACGCGCACCACGCGCAACTCCCGGTCCAGGAACACGACATCGATGGCGAACTTCATGAAGAAGGTGTGGATCATCGGGCACGGAACGATCCAGAGGCCTTCCTCCGGCGCCATCGCGGTCCGTCCCAGCAGCCCGCGCGAACGCGACACGGAGTCGTCCGCGACGGCGACGCGAGAAGCGACTTCGCGGCCGCGCGTACGATTAAAAGCTACCATAATGCGCTCCGCCATTCAACGAATGACCGCCATCCGGCCCCGCGCGGTGCCGTTGTCGGTGGAGACGACGAAGACGTAGGTGCCGGTGGCCACCGGGTTGCCGCCGCTGTTCTTGCCGTCCCAGGTCAGACCCGTGAGCGTGCGCACGAACTCGCCGGCGATCGTGTAGATCTTGATCGCGGCGTTGGCGCCCTGCAGGCTGGTCGGCACCGAGAACGAGACGGCTCCCGTCTGCGAGAGGCGGAAGGGGTTGGGGAAGGCGATGGCCGTCTGGTCGCCCGCGAAATCCGCCAGGGTGCCCTTGACGGTCAGGCGCATGGAGCGGAAGGCGTCCATGCGGCCCGCCCCGGTCGTGTTCCCGGCCGGACGCGCTCCGGCCACGCCGATGCTGTCCGCCCCGCCCCGGATGTTGGCCTGGACCTGCGCCGGCGTCAAGGTCGGCTTGGCCGAGAGGATCAGGGCCGCCAGGCCCGCCACGTAGGGAGCCGCGAAGGAGGTCCCGGAATCGAGCGCCGTGCCGCCGCCCACGTCGTCGACCAGCACCGCAGAGCCCGGAGCCACCAGGCCGTTGGCGGCCAGCTCCGGGCCGGTGCAGGAGAAGGAGGCGATGCGGTCGAGGCTGTCCACCGCTCCCACCGGGATGATGCCGCTGCCGCCGCCCGTGCCGGCGCAGTCGGCCGGCGCGGTGATGCCCGAGGTCCCCCCGTTGGTGCACAGCGGGACGTTGCCGGCCGCGATGGTGACGGGGATGCCGGCGGTCACCGCCGCGGCCAGCGCCGCCTGCGTGAGCGCCATGCAGTTCACTCCCGGGCAGGTCCCGGGACAGCCCCCGGGCCCCCCGATGCTGACGTTGACGACGACCTTGCCCACGGCCGCGTTGTCCTGCAGCCCGGTGGCGTAGGAGATGGCGTTGGCCATGGCGGAGTCCGTGGTCCCGCAGCCGGAGAGGCTCTGGTCCGAGCAGTCCGAGTTGCAGTCCGCGTCGTTGAAGACCTTCAGCGAGAGGAGCTGCGCGCCCCACGACATGCCCGCGATGCCGACCCCGTTGTTGGTGGCCGCGGCGGCGACGCTCGCCGTGCGGGTGGCGTGCCGGCAGGCCGCGGTCGGCGGGTCATTGGCGGCCTGGGCCCCGCCCGCGTCCGGATCGAAGAATTGGCTCTTGATGGCCCCCGCGCTGAGAAGCTTGGGCCGCAGGTCGGGCTGGGACCCGTCGATGCCGGTATCGACCATCGCGATGGTCACCGTGTTGGCCGAGCCGGTGCCGTACTCCCAGGCCGCGAATGCGTCGACCTGGCTCAAGGCGTGCTGCTGCGGCACCCCGGGGTCGCTGGGAACGACGCTGGCCCGGTAGAAGCGGTCCGGGCCGACGTTCTCGACTCCGGAGAGACCGCGCAGGCCGTCGATGGCCGCCGCGACCCTCATGCCCGAGGGCAGGTCCACGACGGTCCAGCCCAGGCGCGGCAGTTCCTGGAGGACGCTGCCGCCCACCGCGGCCAAGGCCGCGGCGCGCTGCCCCGGCGCGGCCGAGGTCGAGAACTTCACCAGGACGCGCTCGGCGACCACCTCCAGAGGCGCGCCCGCGGCCAGGGGCCGGGCGATCCTCTCGATCCGCACAGCCCGCGACGGAGGCGCCACGGCGAGCAGGACCGCGGCCAGGACCAGGCCTCTCACGAGGCGCCGTTCTCCCTGCGGATGATGTCCACCAGCTCGTGGATGTCCTCCAGCACGAACTCGGCGCCCGAGTCCTTGGTCTCGTGCGTGTCGCCGTACCTGGCCCAGGCCGTCCGGATGCCCAGGTTCTTGGCCCCCGCGACGTCCCGCTCGGCCCAGTCGCCCACCATGATGGTCTCGGCGGGCGCGGTGCCCAGGACCTCCAGGGCCTTGCGGAAGGGCTCCGGCGCGGGCTTGTTGACGCCCAAATCCGCCGAGGTCACGACCTGGCCGAAGTAGTGGTGCAGGCCCAGGCCCACGATGCGCAGCCAGACCTCGAGCTTGGGGGCGTCGGAAAGGGCCGCGCTCTTGACGCCCAGGCGCATGAGCTCCAGAAGGGTCAGGTTCACGTGAGGATAGAGCGCCATGGTCCCGGCCTTGGCGCGGCGGTAGCCCACGATGCCCGCGGCCAGGAGCTTGTAGTCGATGCGGCCGAACTCCGCCTTGAGCACCTTGTCGAAGATCTTCTGGTCCTCCACCCCCTCCTTCCAGTAGGTGGCGAAGATCTTCTCGACCATGGCCTCTTTGCGCACCTGCAGGCCCGCGTCGATCATGCTCTCCACGGCCGAATCCACCGCCGCCCGCTTCATCTTCATGAAGTCGGTGAGGGTGTTGTCGACGTCGAAGATGACGGCTTTGATCACGCCGCGTCCGCCGGCTAGGCCTTGACCCGCTCCACGTATCCGCAGGTGCGCGTGTCCACCCGGATCTTGTCGCCCTCTTTGATGAAGAGCGGCACCGAGATCTCCAGGCCGGTCTCCAGGGTGGCGGGCTTGACCATGTTGGAGACCGAGTCGCCCTTCACGCCGGGGACCGTCGAGGAGACGGTGAGCACCACGTTGGGCGGCAGCTCGATGTTGGTCAGCTTCTCGTCCACGTAGACCCCCAGGACCTCCATGTTCTCGCTGAGGAACCGCGCCTGCGGCCCGAGCTTGGCCTTGGGGAAGGAGACCTGCTCGTAGGTCTCGTCGTCGATGAACACGGCCATGTCGCCCTCGTCGTAGCTGTAGTGCTTCTCGCGCTTGGTCACCGGCACCTCGCGGAACTTCGAGCCGGAGGAGTAGGACCTCTCGCAGACGGCGCCCGTGGAAAGGGAGCGCAGGGTGGTGCGGTACACGGCGGCGGACTGGGACTTGCGGTGATGCTGGTAGCTCAGGATCTCCCAGAACTGCCCTTCATCCTCGAAGACCAAGCCGTTGTGGAAATCTGCGGTGCTGATCATGCTAGCGTCCTCCTGCGAATGATTTCAAACGATAATGTTACAATTTCTCCATGCTCAGCGGGAAGACGGTCGCCGTCGGGTTGAGCGGCGGGGTGGATTCCGCCGTCGCGGCCCGCCTCCTGCTGGAGCAGGGCCTCGCGGTCGTGGGCCTGACCATGCAGACCTGGGACGGCTCCGCGCCCATCCCGGACCGCGGCCGTTCCGGCTGCTACGGCCCGGGCGAGGCCCGGGACCTGGAGGCGGCTCGCGCGGTGGCCCGGCGCCTGGGCATCCCCCATCACATCATCCCTCTGGCCGCGGAGTTCAAGGCCTCGGTGCTGGACTATTTCCGCGGCGAGTACCGCTGCGGCCGCACGCCCAACCCCTGCGTGCGCTGCAACCAGACCATGAAGTTCGGGCTCCTCCTGCGCAAGGCTCGGAGCCTCGGCATCGACTTCGACCTCTTCGCCACGGGCCACTATGCGCGGCTGGAGACCGTCGACGGCCGCGCCCTCCTGCGCCGGGCCGCGGACCGCCGCAAGGACCAATCCTACTTCCTGGCGCGGCTGAGCCAGGAGCAGCTCCGGGGCCTTGTCCTTCCCCTGGGCGGACTCACGAAGCAAGCCGTGAAGGCCAAGGCCCGTGCCCTCGGTTGGGCGGACTTGGCGGACCGGCACGAGAGCCAGGACTTCATCGAGAGCCCCGATTACGGCGTCCTCTTCGACGAATCCGACCGCCGGCCGGGGCCCATCCGGGACCTGTCCGGGCGCGCCATCGCCCGCCACAAGGGCATCGTCTTCTACACCGTGGGCCAACGCAAGGGGGTGGGCTTGAGCGGGGAGGGCCGGCCGCTCTACGTGGCGCGCATCGACGCCGCGTCCAACACGGTCGTCGTGGGACCCCAGGAAGCCCTGTACTGCGCGCGCTTCCTCGTCAGGGACCTCAACTGGGTCGCGCGCTCCGGACCCCCCGAGGGCGCGCTGCCCGTCGAGGTCCAGGTGCGCCAGCAGCACCGCCCGGCCGCGGCCGAGCTCTCCCGCGCGGACGAGCCCGGCGCCGTCCGCGTCGACTGCGCCGAGCCCCAGCTCTCGGTGACCCCCGGACAGACCGCGGTCTTCTACCGGGACGACGTCGTCCTGGGCGCCGGGACCATCGCCTCGGCCGCGTTGCGGACCTCGTAGATCTCGGTCCCTTCCTCCGCGTCAAAGAACACGCGTCGCGCCCCGCCCAGCAGGGGCCTCAGCCGGTCCAGAGGCATGGGGTCGTGAGTGGTCCCCCCCGATAGGGTGGTCATGAAGTAGCTGTTGGGCGCCACCAGGACATAGTTCACCCGCGCCTCTTTGAGCCAGGCCGCGAACGCTTCGGGCTCGTAGAGCTTGCGCAGCCGCACCGTCCAGCGGCCCGTCAGCAGGAAGAGCCTGCCGTCCAGGTCCGCGGCCAGAACGTCCGTCGGCCGAGTGGAGCCCCGGACCCAGGCCACGGTCTTGAGCGGCGGCGTGTTGACCGGGGTGCGGCGCCAGAGCGAGGTGCGCACGATGTGGGCGACCGGCCCCAGGCTCAGGCCCAGGCTGAGGGCCGCGGTGCCGAGGACCAGCCGGCCCTTCAGGGCCAGTCTCCGGTCGGCCGCGGCCAGGCCCAGGAAGAGCAGCGGCGCGGTCATGGGCAGGGCCGTGAAGATGTAGCGCCCGGACTGCAGATGCAATTGCAGATGCAGCGCGGCATAGATCAGCAGGTAAACCGTCAGGAGCTTGCGCCAGCCCTTGACTCCCCACTCGCGCAGGCCCGCGGCCGTGGCGGCCAGTCCAAGCAGGATCGCGGCCCACTTGAGCAGCGCGAACCCCGGCCAGGCCGGCCAGCGGAGCAGGGTCCGCCAGAACAGCTCCGGGCCGTAGAACGCCGCGTTGCGCGCCAGCCTGGCCAGCAGGCCGCCCACTGCGGAGCCCAGGCTCCAGGGCGCGGCCAGTTGGGAGGCATAGGGCAGGAGCGTGCCTGCGACGAGGAGATTGCGCGCAAGCCAGGGGACCGCCACGAGAGCCGCCCCGGCCGCGCACCAGTCCGCCCGCCGCCAGCGCCTCTCCCACAGCAAGGACAGGACCAAGGCCAGGGCGAGGGCCGCTCCCGTGGGCCGGATGAGGAAGGCGGCCCCGGTCAGCGCTCCCAGCCCGGCCCAGGCCGGACTCGGCCCCTTATCCCAGACCGAGCGCGCCGCCAGGAATACCAGCAAAGTCACGACCAGGAACGGGATCTCCGACAGCACGGTA
>JAQUNT010000098.1 GCA_028717525.1 Elusimicrobiota bacterium | reverse complement strand
AGGAGCCGATGATGAAGACCCGCTTGGTCGACGGCCCCTTCTGCGCGGGGAAGGACTGCGGCCGCAGGCGCGGCCGCACGCTCTCGTAGCGGGCCTGCCCGCCCCGCACGACCCGCTTGAAGGAGGGGCGGTACATGTCCAGGTAGAGGTAGCTGAAGTTGCGGTCGGTCGGCTGCCGGCGGTCGCCCTTGAGGAACAGGGCCCCCTCCAGGATGGCGAACGCGGCGAGCGCCCCCAGGCCGGCCGCGAGCAGCCTCTCGGCGCCCAGCCGGCCCATCAGGCGGCCCATGCGGCTCGGCTCATTCGAAGTCCTTGGCCGTGGGCACGCCCTCGGGGCCGACGTCCTTGTGGACCACGATCTCGACGACGGGGCTGACCCAGCGGTTGTTGTCCTTGGTGATGACGCAGAGCCGGTAATACCAGATGCCGTCGTCGAGCTTGGAGTCCACGTACCTGGTGACCGCGCGGTCGCCGGTGGAGAACAGCTCCCCGCTCTCGGGGTAGACGGGGTCGTGCATGGTCGAGGACCGGACCAGCTTGTAGGCCTTGAAGTCCGCGCGCTTGTATTTCTTCCAGCTCGCTATGACCCGCCCGCCCGCGTACCAGGCCGAAAAGCCGATGGCCCGCACCAAGGTCGGCGGCCGGAACAGGCGCGGCTGGGCCTGCGCTTGCGCCGGCGCGGCCAGGGCGCAGGCCAGGGATGCGGCCAAGGCCAGTCTGGACAATGTCATGGATCCTCCAGCCTACTTGCGGGGCCTGAGGAGGATCTTGAGCCCCGCCAAGGTGAGGACCTCCTGCTTGCAGGTCCGGCCGGTCTCCAGGTAGAGCTTGAGCTTGGCCAGGGCGTCCTCCCAGCCCCCCGCGAAGCAGGCGAAGGCCCGGTCCGCGGCCGCGCGGCGCGGGAAGCCCGCGTGCAGCAGGGTCACCTCGCAGCCGCCCCTCTTGGGCAGGATGAAGAAGCTGCACAGGGGCGGGACCCCGTTGCGGCGCGAGCCCGCCCGCCACAGCCAGGCCACCTTGCGCTCGGGCTCGAGGTCCACGAAACAGCCCTCGCGTTCGCCTGAGAAGCTGCGGCAGCCGGGGCGCTTGGGCCAGACCATGCGCAGGCGGCCCGAGCTGCGCGCGTCGGTCTCGGCGCCGGTGAGCCACCAGCGGCACAGCTCCCGGGCCGAGGTCAGCACGCGGTAGACCGCGGCCGGCTTGGCCTTGATCCTCACGGACAGGCGCAGGTCGCGCGTGCGCGACCGGGATCGCGCGGGGGCGCTGGCACGGGGCTTCTCGGCGCTCATGGCAGACTCGGCGGCTGCCGCCAAGGTCTTACTTGGCGGCCTTGCTCCGGGACGGCGGCGGCAGCGGAGGGCCGCCGGGGCCGTCCTTGAGCGGCACGAAAGACTTCACCAACGCATTGAACTGCTCGTAGTACTTCTTATAGGCCTGCCGTGTGGCCGGATAGGTCAGCACGTAGAAGCCCCTAGACATGGGCAGGACGGCGTAGGCGTGCTGCCGGGGGTTGATGGTGTTGCCGGCCTGGTCCGCGGCCGTCCCCCAGCGCGCTCCGGGGGCCGCCGGCCCGGCGGAGACCACGACGAAGTGCTTGAACCGGCGGCCGTCGATGTCCACTTCATGGAGCGGCACTTCCATGCGCCGGTCCTTCCCGTACACCGAGTCCAGGATCTGGTTGATGAAGTCGTCGGCGTCGGCGTACATCTCGGTCTGCCCGTCGCGCAGGCGGTGCGAAGTGTAGCGCGTGTACCAGCGCACGCTGAAGCTGGGAGCCCCGAGATAGAACTCCGGCTCGAAGGGGCCGATGAAGGTCAGGTTGGTGAAATAGGTCCCCTCCGCGTCGTAGATCACGCTCCAGGCCCAGGGGACGCTGCACTGGAAGTCCCCGTTCGGGGACGCGTAGCCCGAGTAGGCGGGCGGCTTGCAGCCGGCGGCGAGGAGTCCGCAGAGCGCCAACGCCGCGGCGGACCAGGTCGTTCTCATAAAGCCCGATGTGAGTATATCAGGAGAAGAACGCTTTGTCCAGGAAACCGGCCCCTTCAATCCTCGCTCAGGGGCGCCAGGTCCCGGCCCCGCTTCTCCCAGCGCTGCGCCTGGGCCTCGTCGCCGGCCTGGCGCCAGGCCCCGGCCAGACGGAGGCTCACCGCGGCCTCCAGGCCGCGCTCGCCGCGGCGCCGCGCCAGGAGCGCCGCGCCGCGATACAGGCGCAGCGCCTCCCGGGCCTGCCCGCGCCGCTGCAGGACGCTGGCCAGCTGCGCGGTGAGCTCCGGGTCGCGCCGCCAGGCGATGCGGCCGCGGGCCAGGTCCAGGAGCCGGTCGGCCTTGGCGGACATGTGCATGGCGTCGAGGCAGTAGGCTTTCCACAGCAGGGGCTGGACGCTCTCCGGAGACTGCAGGATCCAAGCGTCGAGCTCGGAGAGGACCTTGGTCCCGCGCGGCGGCCGGGCCAGCAGGGCGTCCATGCCGTCCGGCCAGAGCTGGTTGGGTGGCACCAGGCGCCGGGGCGCGGCCGAGACCAGCCAGCCCGCCGGGCTCGAGCGGCGCAGGTAGACCAAAGCCGAGTCGTCGGCGTAGGCCAGCCGCCAGTCCGGGGCCTCGTCGAGGACCCGCGCCGGATAGGCGGCGCGGCGGTTGCGGATGACGGCGTAGTTGAACCGGTAGGCCTCGGCCAGCTGCCGGAATCGGGCGGGCCAGCGCTCGGCGTCGTTCATGAACGCGGCCCCGTAGAGCTCGGCGCGGCTGTCTGCGAACACGGGCCGGCCCGAGCGGGCCAGGAGCTCGTCGCCGGTCTCCGGCTCGTTGAACATGCGGCCGGTCACCCCGTTGGCCCTGAGGTAGTTGACCGCGCCCGACAGGACGGGACTGCCGTAGCCGGGGGCTCCGCCCAGGGGCGCATAGACCGTGTACCAGTGCCACACGAAAAGCGCGGCGAAGGCCAGGGCCAGGCGCGCCACCCGGCCCGCGGTGTCGCGCAGGGGATGCAGGAAATGCCCGAGGGCGAGGGCGATGAGCGGGCAGGCCGCCAGCACGTAGAGGGGCCGCTGGGCCGGGGCCGCCACGGAGAGGACCAGCAGGCCGGCGGCGGAGACCGCCAGGAAGAACTCCTGCTGCAGGCACACCCAGACCGCCGCGGCTCCGGCCAGGGCGAAGGCGCCGTAGAGGCTGAGCCACGGCGAGGGCGGGCGGTAGGCCGGCGCCGAGTCGAGGAAGGTGTGCCGGATGATGGCCAGGCCGTGGGGGTTGAGGGCCAGGCCGGCCAGGACCGCGGCGAGCAGGGCCGCGAAGCGCAGGCGCTCGCCCCGGCCGGCGTGGATGGTGGTCTTGACCACCTTGATGCCCACCAGCCCCAGGCCGATGAACGCGGAGGCGCCGTTGAGGTTGGACCAGAGGAGCTCGACGATGCCGACCTGGGCCACGGTGGCCCAGGTGAAGGGCCGCCGGGGCCGCAGCACGCGGATGAGCAGGGCGAGGAAGAGGAAGTCGAAGAGGCCGGAGGTCTCGGTCATCCCGGGCCAGGCCGCGACCGCGCCCAGGCCCAGCACTCCGGCCGCCAGCAGCGGGCTGCCCGGCGAGAGCGGCAGGAGCAGGGCGAAGGCCAGGGCGATGACGCCGCACTTGAGCGCGGCCAGGGCGCGCGGCCCGCCGCTGCGGTCGAGGTGCTTGAACAGGACGTCGCTGAGCCAGGAGTCCGTGGACCACGGCTGGCCGGAGGCGGTATGGGAGAAGGAGTCCGCCTGCGGCACCGCGTGCTTGGCGAGGATGTCGGCTCCGGTGCGGATGTGCAGCCAGGTGCCGGACTCGTGGGCGGAGTAGGCGGCGATCAGGAAGACGAAGAAGAACAGGAGCGCGGCCAGGGGCCCGTGCGGGTGGTGGGGGCTCTCCTGGGGATGGGCCTGGCTCTTCATGGTCGAGATGGCGCAGCCGACGACCGGGATCGAACCGGTGACCTACCGCTTACAAGGCGGTTGCTCTACCGCTGAGCTACGTCGGCGTCGCGGCTATTATACAAGGATAATTTGAGAGGCGCCACAGAGGCACCCATGTGCTGGTGCCCTCCTTGGTGCCCACCCAAGGTCAACTTTACACCTCAGCTATGCGCGCGGCCGCCCTACGCCGGCTCGTCAGGGCCGGAAGGACTGGTAGGCGCTACTCCGTCAAGGTCATCGGCATGCCGACCACGACCTGCGCCCGCGGCATCGAGATCGAGGTGATGCTGCTGCCGGTCCGGCTCAACCGGACCCTGCAGCTGAAGAACCTGCGCAAGTCCCTGCACCTGGCGGCCGACCGGGTGAACCTGGGCGTGGACTACTTCGTCGGCAAGATCACCTTCCTGCCCTGACGCCCCCCCGAAGCCCTGCGCTCCGCCATTGTATGCTACCATGATGGGACAGACGGGCCGCTCCCCATCCCTTTCTTCGAGGTGAACGAACATCAGATACCCGGTCATCCTGGCGTTCTTGATCTCGGCCAGTTCCTGCGTTTCCATGCCTCCCGGCGCGGTGCCGGGACGGATAGCGCTGGTCGCTGATACGCAGTCCCCCTATTGGAACTCCTTGATCCAAAAGTATGTCCCCGCGCGGTTCAATTATTTCGCCGGATATAAGATAATCGACGGGTCACCGGATGCCCCATTTAAATTGAAGGTCTGGATACTGAACGCAGACAAGCAGGTCTCTGGATTCACGGCGCCGGATTTCATCTTTGGCACGAGCGTCCGGACCAAGACCAAGGTCGAGATCAAGGCCGTATTGCTTGACCAAAACAATAACGAGGTCACCTCTTGGGCCTATTGGGATGAGGATTCATCGGAAGATACCAGCATCAACGCTTTGGCAACATCGATGGCAAAAGCATTCCGTAACGCGGGTTTTTTGGCACCCAGTTTCTACACATCGAGGATGCCGGCCCAAGCGGCGCCGCGGCCCGCTGACGGCGCCGCGGCGGGCGCCAAAGCGGATGCCCGAACGGATGCCCAACAGGTGGAAGGATTCCGCAGGAAGGCGCTGCAGGGCGACGCGGAAGCGCAGTTCAATCTCGGCTGCGCCTATCGCATGGGCATAGGCGTCCTGCAGGATTATGAAGAGGCGGTGAAGTGGTATCGTCTCGCCGCCGCGCAGCGGTTCTCGGCGGCGGAATTCAAGCTGGGCCTTTCCTATCGCCTGGGCCAAGGCGTCCCGCAGGACAACGTGCGAGCCTACGCGTGGTCCAATGTGGCGTCGGCTCATGGGGACAAGCAAGCGCCGGAGCTCCGGACCGACTGCATGAAGACCATGACCCCCGCGCAGGTCGCGGAAGGCCAGCGGCTGTCCCGGGAGCTGGCTCAAGACCCCGGGAAGTGAGCCGCGCTCAACGGCAATAGCTGAGCGCCTGGCCCTGCCCGAGCGGCCGGCTCAGGTCGCAAGTCACCGCAAGCTCTCGCGGAGGATAGCCCATCCCGCGGCCCTCCAAGCCGCAGTACTCCGCTCCCCCCGCAACCTTGATCGTGAGCGCGTAGATGTAGAGAGGGTCGCCCAGCAGGGTCTTGGTGAACTGCAGCTCCGACAACGGGCCCAGCTTGAACCGCCCGTCGGCATCCGTCCTGGCGGTGGCGGCGGACTTGGAGAATCTGGTGGTCAGGACCACTTCCGCGCCAGCCGCGGGCGCGCCGTCGCGGAGGACGACCCCGGAAACCTCCGGCGCGAAGTAGCGTCGGTTCGGATACGGCACGCACGCCAAGTGGACGAGGGCCGCGGCCAAGACGATCAGCTCTGTTCTCATCACGCTCCCGCCCCCTAAAGGGGCCCGAAGTGGCTATAATACAAAACGCCGATGACCACCCGGCAGCTTGCCGTCCCGATCGTCATGTTCGCGGCAGGAGCCGCCCTTTTTTTCGGGGGCAGGCATTTCGCCAGGAGATTCTCCTCGCCGGAGTCGACTTTCATGCCCGCCACGATCGTGTCGGCCCGAGGCATCGCCTCCTACCTCTTCACCGTGATGTCCTGGGGCGGGGCGCTGCTGGCCGTTCTCGGCGTCCTGCTTTTCTTCGACTGAACCGGGGCTCTATCTGGGCTCTACCGTGATCTTATGGACCGGGGTCTCTTTCACATCTCCCCGGAACATGAGCTGAAAGGTCAGTGTCGCCTGGCCCGGGTTCAGGGCTTCAAAAACGAACCGGACCGATTGGGCATCGCCGCCGGGCATATCGACTCTCTTAGGATTCAGATATTGGCTTCTCTCACCGCGGAATCTGACGACGCCGCCATCGTCGGCTGGCAGGAAGACGACGTCGGAGCCTACCGAGGGATGCCGGCCATAGAGCAAACAGAAGGTATCGCCGGCTTTGACCTGGGCATCTTTAGGAGATCCTTCCGATTCGTTCAGGCAGGCCATCTTCGTCGTGTTTCGCGAAGGATCCCCCTTGAAGGAGGAACAGGCGGAAAAAACCGCGAGCAAGCCGACTATGATGGAGGTCTTCATTGATCTCATGTTGTTGTCATGCGCGTATTCCATGCGGCATAGGAGTATATCAGATTGCGGGAATCAGCCGGCTCGGCCCCGCCGCTCCGCCTGTCTCTTCTGTTATAATCAATGCTAACGGGTCGTTAGCTAGTTGCAGGAGGAATAACCGCTCTTCGGGCCGCCCTGGCCGCCAGTCCCTTCTGTCTCGCCCCGCATCTTCCGATTGCCAGCCCCTGCAGGGACTGGCTCATGGGGGATAAAGGCTATTGCCCCCACATCGTGGCGGTCGTCCTGCCCGCCCACGCCCAGCGTTCCACCGATACCGTCGAGATCGAGAACCGACCCAGGCCGGTCGAACGCCTCATACGCCGCCTCACCGCAACAGGCCCTGCGGAATTCGTCTCTGGAACGGATGCTCAGTTGCGATAGTTAAGAGGATTTGTCGTCGAGGGAATCCCCTCGCTGTCTCCCAGTCCATGCAACTGGTGCCCCGCTTGGTGCCCGCCCAAGGGCAACTTTACACCTCAGCTATGCGCGCGGCCGCCCTACGCTGGCTCATCGCTGCCGGGAGGATCGGTAGAGAGAAACGTGGTTGTCGGGGGACGTCACTTGGCTTTTCGGTCCGGCTCGGCCTGCCAGCCGCCGCCCAGCACCGCGTAGAGCCGGACGCTGCTGGTGAGCTTGGCCAAGCGCAGGTAGATGAGGACTTGCTGCGCCGCGAAGTGGGACCGTTCGGCGTCCAGCACGCCCAGGTAGCTGTCGATCCCCTTGTCGTAGCGGATTTTGGACAGATGGTAGGTCTCCGCAGTGGCGTTGACCAAGGACTCCTGCGCCGATACCTGCTGCTCGACGGTGCCGCGCGCGGCCAATGCGTCGGCCACCTCCCGGAAGGCGGTCTGGATCGCTTTCTCGTACTGGGTCACGACAATCTGCCTCTGCACCTTGCTCGCCTTGAGCGCGGACCACACACGGGCGTCGAAGATGGGCATGGAGACCTGGGGCGCGAAGCTCCAGGCTCCGGAGCCGGCTTTGAAAAGGCCGGAGAGCTCGCTGCTGGCGGTGCCGGCCGAGGCGGTCAGCGCGATGCGCGGGAAGA
>JAQUNT010000097.1 GCA_028717525.1 Elusimicrobiota bacterium | reverse complement strand
ACATGGAGAACTTCGACCCCATGGGCATACACACCGGCGAAAGCATCGTGGTCGCCCCGTCACAGACCTTGAGCAACGATGAATACCACTATCTCCGCGAAGTCGCAATCAAGGTCGTGCGCTCCCTCGGCGTGGTCGGCGAGTGCAACATCCAGTACGCCTTGGCCCCTGACCTCGAATACCGCGTAATCGAGGTCAACGCCCGCCTCTCCCGCTCCAGCGCCCTGGCTTCGAAAGCCACGGGATATCCGCTCGCTTACATCGCTGCGAAACTGGCGCTCGGCCAGACCCTCCCGAACATCCAGAACCGGGTCACCCGGTCAACCTATTCATGCTTCGAGCCTGCCTTGGACTACGTCGTGGTCAAAGCCCCCAAATGGGACCTCGCCAAGTTCCGCCAGGCCGCCCGGGGCCTCGGCTCCAGCATGAAGAGCGTCGGCGAGGTCATGGCCATAGGCCGCACCTTCGAGGAAGCCATCCAGAAGGCTTTGCGCATGATCGACCCCAAGCACCAGGGCTTCGTGGGCAACGACGAGAGGTTCCCGGACCTGGAGAAGGAACTCAAGGACCCCTCGGACCGGCGCATACACGCTGTGGCTGCCGCCCTTGAGAAAGGGATGCCGGTCGAGCGGATCCATTCGCTTACGAGCATAGACCCGTGGTTCCTGCATAGGCTGAAAGCGGTGGTGGACTTGATCCCACGGCTTGCCGGTCACGGCGTCGAAGATGTTCCCAGGGACCTGCTGGATGCGTCAAAGAAATCGGGATATTCCGACCAGCAGATCGGACGGTTTTTGAGGGGAACGGCAACTGCAGAGGCTGTCCGCGCGAGGCGCAAAGACCTCAAGATAACGCCTTGGGTCAAGCAGATCGACACATTGGCAGGTGAGTTCCCGGCCAAGACCAACTACTTCTATCTGACCTATCACGGCTCAAGCCACGACCGGCCCGCGCCTGAGCCAGGCCAGGTCATGATTCTCGGCGGCGGAGCCTACCGCATCGGCAGTTCCGTGGAGTTCGACTGGTGCTGCGTCTCCTGCGCCTGCGCCCTTGCCCAGCAAGGGCGCAGGACCGTGATGATCAACCACAACCCCGAGACCGTCAGCACCGACTACGACATCTGCGACAAGCTCTACTTCGAGGAGCTCAGCCTGGAGCGCGTGCTCGACATCGCGGAGCTGGAGGAACCCGAAGGCCTCATCGTCTCGATGGGGGGGCAGATCCCCAACAACCTCGCGCTGAGCCTGCACAAACAAGGCTTGCAGGTCCTGGGAACCAGCCCCGAGTCCATAGACCAGGCCGAGGACAGGCACAAATTCTCGGCTCTGTTGGACCGCCTCGGCGTAGACCAGCCCCTTTGGCAGGAGCTCACCAGCCTCGACGCTGCCCAGGCCTTTGCCGCCAAGGTCGGCTATCCCGTCTTGGTGCGGCCCTCTTACGTATTGAGCGGCGCGGCCATGAGCGTGGCGACTTCTGACCAGCACCTCGAGCGCACCTTGGGCCGGGCGGCCGAAGTCTCCCGCGAGCACCCCGTGGTCATCTCCAAGTTCATCACCGAGGCCAAGGAGATCGAGATGGACGCCGTGGCCAAGGACGGCCGCATCCTCGCCTACGCCATCTCCGAGCATATCGAGAACGCGGGCATCCATTCCGGCGACGCCACGTTGGTCTTTCCCGCCCAGAAGCTTTATCTCGAGACCGTGCGCCGCATCAAGGCCATAACGAGGAAGATCGCGGGAGCGCTCAAGATCAACGGGCCCTTCAACATCCAGTACATAGCCAAGGACAATCAGGTCAAGGTCATCGAATGCAATTTGCGCGTCTCGCGCAGCTTCCCCTTCGTGTCCAAGGTCTCGGGAGTGGACTTCATCGGCACCGCGACCAAGGCCCTCATGGGCCTGCCGGTGGAGAAGGTCGAGTCCTCGGCCTTCGAGCTCGAGCACGTAGGCGTCAAGGCGCCCCAGTTCTCTTTCACCCAGCTGCGCGGGGCCGACCCGGTCCTGGGAGTGGAGATGACCTCCACCGGCGAGGTCGGCTGCCTGGGCGAGGAGGTGCACGAGGCCCTGCTCAAGTCCTTGCTCTCGGCCGGACTGCGCGTGCCGAGAACAAACGTCCTCCTCTCCACCGGGCCCCTGGAGACCAAGGCGCGCTTCATGGCCTCGGCGCGCAAGCTCAAGGCCATGGGCCTCGACATCTACGCCACCCGGGGCACCTCCGAGTTCCTCAAGTGGAACGGGGTGGACTCCACCGTCCTGCATTGGCCGACTTCGCAGAAGAAGCCCAACGTCCTGGACTTCCTCAAGAACCGTCAGATCGAGCTCGTCATCAACATCCCCAAGAACGACGAGCCCTCCGAGCTCAACAACGACTACCTCATCCGGCGCACGGCCGCGGACTACAACATCCCGCTCATCACCAACCTGCAGGTGGCGGAGCTCTTCGTGGACGCCGTCTGCGCCAAGGGCGAGACCAAGGTGCGCAGTTGGGACCGGTACTTCGACGCGCAAGCCGCCGGGCTCTGACGCCGGCGCGTCCGGAAGGCTCCAGGTTGGGTATAATACGCCTTGGCCCTGTGGCCGGGAGGGAATGTGACCAAGAAAACGGTCTGGATGCTGGCGTTCGCGCTGCTCATGCCCGCGCTCTTCGCTATGGCGCAGGAAGGAGGCCCCCAGGGAGAGGGCCCGGGGCCGGAGCCCGGCGGCCAGCCGCCCGCGGAAATGGAGGCGCGGCGGGGACATCCTTTCTTGTCGGAGAGATACATGGCCACGCTGGAGAAGAAGCTGTCCCTCTCCGCCGAGCAGAAGGCCAAGGTCGAGAAGGCCATCGCCGGGGCCAAAGACGGCTTGAAGACGAAGTTCGACGCGGTCCGCAAGGCCGCCGATGAGCTGCACGTCTTGGAGTTGAACCTGCGCGAGGAGATCCGCAAGACCCTGACCAACAAGCAGAAAGAGACTTTCGACGGGATGCAGGGGATGGGGATAGGGATGGGAGGCCCCGGGATGCGCGGCGGCCCGGGCGGCATGGGGCAGGGAGGAAGGGGGCCCGGCGGCATGGGCCAGGGCGGAATCGGGCCCGGCGGCATGGGTCCGGGCCGCGGAGGCCGCCGGCCGATGGGTCCGGGACCCAGGGGCCAGGGCGGCATGGGCCAGGGCGAGGGGCAGCCGCCTCGAGAACAGCCGCAGACGCAGGAGTAGCGGCCTAGCTCAGGGCTTGCCTGAGGTCGTCGCGCAGATCCTTGCGGTCTTCGAGTCCCACGGATAGCCTGACCAGGCTGTCCGTGATCCCGCGCTTGAGTCTCTCCGCGCGGGGCAAGGAGCCGTGGGTCATCTCGGGGGGGTAGCAGACCAAGGATTCCACGCCGCCCAGGCTTTCGGCCAGGATGAAGAGCTTGAGGCGCGAAAGGAAGCGGTCTACGGCCTGGCGCCCGCCGGCCAGCTCCAGGCTCACCATCCCTCCGCAGCCTGGATAGCGGACCCGGTCCACCTTGCGGTGCTTGCGCAGGAAGCGTGCCAGATAGGAGGCGTTGGCCTGATGCTGGCGCATGCGCACGGCCAAGGTCTTGAGTCCCCGCAGGACCAGCCAGCAGTCCCAGGGGCCGGGCACGGAGCCCGCCGCCTTCTGGTGGAACTTCATGGCCTCGCCGGCGCGGCGGTCCGAAGTCACCACCGCGCCTCCCACCAGGTCGCTGTGCCCGCCCAGGTACTTGGTCGTGCTGTGCACCACGATGTCCGCGCCGAGCTTCAGGGGCCTCTGCAGGAAGGGGCTCGCGAAAGTGTTGTCCACGGCGAGCCTGGCGCCGGCCCCGGCCGCGATCCTGGCGATGGCGCGGATGTCGCAGGTCTTGAGCAGGGGGTTGGAGGGGGTCTCGAGCCAGATGAGCCGGGTCTTGGGCGTGAGGCCGCGTCGGAAGGCCTTGGGGTCGGCGGGGTCGGCGTAGCTGGTCTGCAGGCCCCATTTGCGGTAGACCTTCTCCAGCAGCCGATAGGTGCCGCCGTAGATGTCCTGGCAGGCCAGGACGTGGTCGCCGGGCTTGAGGAGCTCGAGGACGGCGCAGACGGCCGCGACGCCGGAGGAGAAGGCCAGGGCGTCAGTGCCGTCTTCGAGGGCGGCCAGGGCGGTCTCCAGGGCTGCGCGGGTGGGGTTGTTGACCCGGGAGTATTCGTAGCCGCCGCGGAGCTTGCCGATGGCGTCCTGCTGGAATGTGGAGGTCTGGTAGATGGGGACTGTGACGGCGCCCGTGGCCTGGTCCGGCTCTTGGCCGCGGTGGATGGCGAGGGTTTCGAAGCGCATGGTGATCGGGAGGCTATGGTAGCAAAGTGTGGGCCTGAGGATGCGCTGTCCGTCCTAGAAGCGCAGGGCCAGAGTCCCGTAGAAGTTCCGGCCGTTCTCCGGCACCTTCACCCCCGACGCGAACGGGTCGCGCAGATAGGAGAGGAAGCTGAAGTAGTAGCGGTCGAAGACGTTGGAGACGCCCGCGTAGATGGACAGGGCCTTGTAGGCGTAGCCGACCTTCAGGTCGGTGATCTCGGAGCCGGGGGTCTGCGTCTCCTGCAGAGCGGAGTCCACGCGGTATTGGCGGGCCGAGAAGTTCTCTTCGGCCTCGACGAAATAGGCGCCCTTGTCGTAGCGCAGCGCCACCGACCCCTTGAGCGGCGGGACCTCGGAGAGCGGCCGGCCGGCGGTGTCGTTGTTGCCCACGGCGCAGGATAGATTCCCATTGAGATAGAGGTCCCAGGGCAAGGAGATCTGCGACCCGAACTCTCCGCCCCATAGCGTGGCCCGGACGTTCTCGTAGGTGATGTTGTTCACCCCTCCCGAGGTGTAGCCGCGCAGGTTGATGTAGTCCATCAGGCTGCTGTAGAAGAGCGAGGCCTTGACGTAGAAGCGGTCGGATGCGTATTTGGCTCCCAGGTCCGCCTCGTCGTTGATCGTGGCCTTGAGGCTCGGCTCGCCGAAGGTGTTCTTGGCGGCGGTCGGGAGGCTCATGAAGAGCTCCTTTTGGTCCGGCAGCCGGGCGCCGCGGGCCAAGCCCGCGAACAGCTCGAGCCCCTGCGCCGGGATCGCGGTGATCTGGACGGTCGCGCTCAACTCCTGGAAATCCCGGTGCGCGCCCTCCGCCACGACCGGGTTGCCTGAGCCGGTCTGGGCCCGCGCGAAATCGCCGCGCGCCCCCGCCTTGGCCGTCACCTCTCCGGGCAGGCCCCGCGTGTATTCCACGAAAACGCCGGCGTCGTGGACCACGGCATCCGGGATCATGTTGAGCGGCGTGTAGGCCGCGTAGGCCGCGCGCCGGTTGACCGCGTCCCAATCCCGCTGGTAGTAGTCGAGCCCGCCTCGCAGCCTGCCGCCGCCGAGGGGCAGGGCGCCGGCCAGCTTGAGGCCGAGCGTCTGGCTGGTCGCATCGGTCTGCATGGAGTAGGCGCGGGTGACCGTGGCGCTGGGAATCGAGCTCTGCCGCAGGGCGTCGTCCATGAGGTGGCGCACGCGGTTCCAGTAGACCTGCAGCTTGAAGTCCCGGTCCGGGGTCGAGGGGCCGGCCCAGCGGTAGGACCAGTCGGCCCTCTGGGTTCGGTCGTAGACCGCGTCCATCAGCAGGTAGGGGTAGAGGACATGCTCGGCATCCTGGTAGGAGAAGCCCGCGTCCAGGCGGGAGTCCGCGCCGGGCTTGAACCCCAGCTTGGCCCAGCCGGTGTTGAGCTCATAGGCTGTGGAGTCGAGTCCGCCGCTGCGGTAGCGGTTGGAGCTCGTCGGTGCATAGATGTCCGTGATCGGCTTGTGGTCGCCGGAACGAGGCACTCCGGAGCGCTTGTACGCGTAGCCGACCAGGCCGTCGCTGCGATCCGCCCCATAGGAGCCGACTGCGGAGGCGTTGAGGCTGTCGTAGGAGCCATTGGTGAGGCTGAAGTCGCCTCCCCAGCCCGGCCTTGGCTTCTTGGTGAGGGCGTTGACAGTGCCGCCCAGTCCTCCAGGATTGGAGATGTCGTTGGGCCCTTTGAGCACCGTCACCTGCTCGATCTCGGCGAAGTCGTAGTGGAAGGAGGGCGAGTCCATCCTATTGGGGCAGGCGCCGTGCAGGCGCATCCCGTCTACCAGGACGTTGATGTTGTCCTTCTGGAAGCCCCGCAGCACCACGTCGTTGGCGATGGCGCCTTTGCGCACGATGCTGATGCCTTCCACCCGTTTGAGGGCCTCGCTCATGTCGCGGGCCGGACTCTCCCGTACCTCGCGCATGGTCAGGGTCTCTTCTATCGGAGACAGTTTCTGGCCCAGCACCACGATCTCCTGGAGCATCCGGTTCTGGGTCGCGGCCTGGGCCGCAGGGGCGGCGCTGACCGCGGCCGCCAGGGCCGCCACGACCGCACTCGATCTCATGGTCTTGAGCTCTCCGGCCATCCGGAGACGCTGCCGAGAGTATCTCATAGCAAAAAAACCGTCGCGCCTGCTGGCTGAAAGCCCTCATATGATTTTTCCGTCCCTGAGCTCCACCACCCTCTGCGCCGCCTTGGCCAGCTCCGGATTGTGAGTCACCAGGACGATGGTCACGCCCCGCTTGCGGCTCAGCTCCAGCAGGACCTCCCGGACCTCGCCCGTGCGTTTCGAGTCCAGGTTGCCCGTCGGCTCGTCGGCCAACAGGATCTCCGGCCCGTTGACCAAGGCCCGCGCCACCGCCACCCTCTGCATCTCGCCGCCTGACAACTGCCCCGGCAGATGGTCCTGCCGCTGGTCCAAGCCCAGGTCTGCGAGGAGCCGGTCCGTGTCCGCCGCGCCGTCCTTCTTGTGGAACGCGAAAGGCAGCTCCACGTTCTCGCGCACGGTCAAGGTCGGCACCAGATGGAAGCGCTGGAACACATAGCCGAACACCCGGCGCCGGATGCGCGTCAGCTCCGCCTCGGACCAAGCGCGCCCCGCGGCGAAGATCTCCGTGCCGTCCAGCCGCAGGGAGCCTGAGCTCGGATTGTCCAGACAGCCGAGGATGTTGACCAGGGTCGTCTTGCCGGAGCCTGAAGGTCCCACGAAAGAGACGAACTCTCCCTTCTTGATGTCCAAGGAGACCCCGTCGAGAGCCGCGATCTCCTCGCTGCCCCGATGGTACAGCTTGCGCAGGTCCCGCGCTTCCAGTATGTCGTCCATGGCTATTCCGCCTCGCTGCGGATCGCGTCCAAGGGCCTGATCCGGGCCGCGCGCCAGGCTGGGTAGAGCCCGCTCAAAAGCCCGGCGACGGTCACGGCCGCCACCGTGCCCGCGGCCAGCTGCCAATCGATCTGCACCAGGCCGCCGTTGGGAGCGTAGGGCAGCAGCCTCCTGATGAGCAGCTCCGTGGTCCGCGACAGGCCCCAGGCCAGCACCACGCCCAATCCGCTGCCGGCCAGGCACAGGAACAAGGTCTCGGCCCAGACCAGCTTGAAGACGTCTGCGGGCATGGCGCCCATGCTCTTGAGGATGCCCAGCTCCTGGAAGCGCTCGAACACGGACATCAGGATGGTGTTGATGACTCCCACCATCGCGATGACGATGGCGATGAGGGCGATGGAGAAGACCATGATCTTGGCGCTGGAGA
>JAQUNT010000096.1 GCA_028717525.1 Elusimicrobiota bacterium | reverse complement strand
CCCCTCCAGCGCGCTTTGGAGTTCCACAAGCACGCTTTGGGCTTCTTGGTGCGCTTCCCCTACCACCTCTTCGACACCTTCATCTTCGGCTACTTCCGGCAGAACATCGCCTTCGAGTTCTTCCACTCCACCGAGAACTTCCTCGACCTCAAGGCCCCGGACTCCAAGAAGGACAAGAGCCGCATCACCGGCCTGCAGAACCCGGAGGACGACAAGCGCCAGACCCTCAAGTGGCTCGAAGAGTCCCTGCGCGAATACGCCTTCCGGGGGCCGGGCGTGCTGGCCGGCCTGAAGGCCAACCGCTATGTGCGCCTGGCGCAGCGCTACTTCATCACCCCGGCGGCCGAGCCCTTGGTCACCTTCGTGCTGCGCCGCCTGGCCCTGGCCGCGGCCAGCGCCGTGGCCATGGGGCTGCTGGGCGCCTTCGCCCCGGTCCTGCCCCTCTCCTTCGCCCTGACCGCCATCCCCCTCGTCGGCCCCGCCATCGTGGCCGTGGCCACGGGCGCGCCCGCCTTCCTGGGCATGGTCCCCTTCATCGGCCCCTTCCTGGCGCCCATCGTGGGAACGGCCTTGGCCGCACTCACCAAGGACCTGGTCCTGGGGCCGTTGCTCAACACCCTGATCCTCTCGACCATGATGACCTTGCCCCAGGCGGTCGGCGAGAAGGCCTTCGACCTGCGCAAGATCGACCCCACCTCCCCGCTGGGCTTCTCCGACTACCTGCGCGCCTTCGGCCAGGCCCTGGCTTCGGGGAGCTTCTGGAAGGCCAACCTCAAGTCCTTCCTGGGCATGATGACCGTGGGCGCCGAGATCGAGGGCGTCATGGGCTACGCCGGCGCGGTGGACGGCCTGGTCGACCCGGCCATGATGAAGCTGACCGGCCACCACTTCAAGGTCTTCGAGACCATCGGCGCGGCCGTGGAGCGCCCCCAGGGCGAGAGCCCCATCCCCTTCGGCGGCGCCATCACCTGGGGCAACGTCCTGCTGATGAAGCTCCAGGACGCCACCGGCATCCAGCTCTCGCAGTGGACCATGCACGCCGTGCTCAGCGTCAAGAGCGTGTTCTCCGACTCGGCCCAGAACGCGGCCCTGGCCGGCCTCTCGGCCCAGGCCGCGGTGGGCTCCGCCTCGCACCGGGAGGGCGCCGCCGAGTACAAGTTCGACCCCGAGCTCTACAAGCAGGGCCCCGAGGCCGTGGCGGCGCGCATCAAGCAGCTGGCCGGGCAGGCCGGCCACCTCCAGCAGGAGTTCTCCGCGGTGAAGGACCACATGGGCAAGCTCGACGCCCAGCTCCAGGCCCTGGAGAGCCGCGCCGCGGCCCTGCAGCGCCAGAGCCGGCCCATCACCCCCGCGGAGCAGGCGGAATACGAGCGCCTGCTGGGCGAGCTCTCCGGCAAGCGCGACGAGAGCTACATCCGCTCCAAGCTCTCCCAGCTGCACGATCTCAAGAACCCCAAGCCCGAGGACCTCGAGCGCCTGCGCGAGCTCAAGAAGCTCCAGGAGTACTACGAGGCCATCCTGAAGCCCCCGCCGACCGGCCGGGACGCCCAGACGGCGGACCTGGCGGTCCGGGCGGCCTCCCTCAAAGCCCTCTCCGAGCACATCGACGCCCTCGCCGAGAGCCGGCCGGTGCGCGCCGGCGAGGGCGCGGCCTCCCGCCTCGACGACGCGGCTCTGACCAAGATCTCGGCGCTGGTGGGCGAGATCGAGCAGCTGCGCGGCGAGGCCAAGGGCGAGATGGCCAACCGCGACGCGGCCCAGACCTTGCTGGCCGTGGCCAACAAGTCCCGCAACCTGGCCCTGCGCGAGCGGCGCAACGGCCAGTCCATGCTGGAGTTCCACAAGAACATGTCGCGCCTGGCCACGGTCATGGACCTGGCCCTCTCCCTCAACGAGATCAACGCGGCGCAAGCCGCCCTCAAGCAGATGATGGACCTGCTCGACCAGAAGCTGGCCAAGATCCACGCCTCCCAGGCCGGCAACGCGCAGGGCACGAACGTGGCCGAGGAGATGAAGGGCCAGGTCGAGCAGTGGCGCGCGGAGATCCAGAAGGCGGTCGACGACGACGACGCCACCAAGGCCCGCATCGTGACCAACGAGGGCAAGGCCAGCCTGGCCACCGCGCGCCTGCAGACTTTCCAGAGCGACATGTCCGGGCTGATCGCGCGCATCAACGGCGAGGACGGCGGGACCTCGGGCGACGCCCTGCGCGAGTACCAGAGGCGCATCGACCTGCTGCCCCAGGTGGCGGCTTGGCGCGCCGAGGGCAACCCCGGCAATCCCGACGCCTTCAGCCTGAAGGGCTTCCGGGAGAACCTGGCCGAGGTGGAGGACTACATCCGCAAGGCCGAGGACGGCGTCTCCCAGCTGCAGACCATGCCCCTGGAGTTCGCCGGCCTGGCCATCGTCGCGGTCCCCGGCCCCTCGGTGACCGTGTCCAACCCCAGCCGGGAGCAGGTCATGCAGATCCTGGCCGAGCGCAAGGTCTACTGGCAGGGCAAGCGCGCCGAGTACCAGAAGAGCCTCGACACCGTCAACCGCTACCTCGACCCCAACAACTCGCGCACCAGCATCGACGAGTTCGGCGTGGCCGCGCCGGAGTCCTTGCCGCGCTGGCGCGCGCAGCAGGCCGAGGAGCTGTCCAAGTCGCAGAGCGAGGCGGGCCAGTACCTCGCCCAGATCGACGCCCTGGCCGCCCAGATCAACTCCGTGACCGGCTCCGCCATCCCCATGCTCTCGGGCCGCTCGGTCGAGGACCTGCGCTCGGCCCTGCCGGGCTACGGCGACACGCTGCGCGCCGTGCGCTTCCCGGCCGGCAGCGACCCCAACATCTTCGTGGCCCAGATGAACCTGGTCTCCATCGCCAAGCTCCTGCCCTACGCGGCCCGCGACGTCATCCACTGGGCCAAGGCCGACACCACCATCAAGGCCATCGACAAGGCCCTGGCCTCCACCCTGCCCACGGCCCAGGCCAAGCTCACCGGCGTCGTGGCCATGCTCGACTCCATCCAGGCCGACGTGGAGGCGGACCGCGCCTACATGAACGGCGGCGGCGACGGCCAGGCCCTCATCAACCGCAAGATCGCTTTGCTGCAGGTCAAGGTCCTGCCCGCCCTGCGCGACGCGCGCTCTTTGCTGCAGGACACCATGATCCCCTACCAGCAGGAGTCCATCGACACGGCCCAGCGCGGCGGCGACCTCTTCACCCTCTTCGACGCCCAGAAGTCCCTGATGAGCACCGCCCAGGACCTCTACCAGAAGACCTTGCCTTGGGCCTTCTCCACCTACGGCGCGGCCAGCGGCGACAAGGCCGCGGCGCACGCCTCCATCGCCGACTTCCGCAAGACCCTGACCGACAACCTCAACGGCTACGACGACGCGGCGGGCCACAACAAGGGCGTCAAGGAGTACCAGGTCGAGGTGGCCAACCGCAAGGACCCCGGTTACGCGGGCACCGAGGTGATGTACGGCGAGACCATGCCCTTCAGCCTGCCCCGCAAGATCACCACCTACACGGCCGAACGGGCCCAGCGCGCCAACGACATCAACGTCCAGGCCGCGCAGATCAACGAGATCCTGGGCAAGATCCAGGCCCTCTCCAAGGGCAAGTACAACCTGCAGGCCTACGTGCTGCCCACGGGCGTGACCCCGGACGCCGCCGGGGTGGCCCGGGTCCAGGCCCTGGTGGACAACGGCAGGATGCGCGGCCTGGCCGACCAGCTGACCGCCATCGGCAACGAGGCCTCCTCGGGCTCCGGCAACATCAACATGGGCATGGGCGGCGACTCGACCATCCCCTCCGGCACCCAGCCCCCCATCGCCATCTCCGATCAGCAGCAGATCGCCCTGCTGGCCCTGGAGGCGGCCAAGCGCCTGGTGCCTTCCACGGCCGCGGCCGCGGAGTCGGCCCCCTGCTACTACGCGGTGGCGCGCTTCCTCTTCTCCGACGGCATCATCGCCGCCTCCCAGGACGCCCTGACCAACCAGATCCCGCGGGCCGAGGCCTTCCTCAACAAGATCGCCCAGGCCCTGGCCAACGCCGTAGACGACACGGCCAAGGACGACGCCTACGCCGAGTCGGGCGGCAGCAACGAGACCCCGGAGCAGACCTTCCAGCGCAAGGCCGCCTCGTTGGGCGCGCTGGCCGCGGCGCTCAAGGAGGGCGAGGCCTTCTTCGACATCAAGAAGGGCTGGGACCAGGCCTCCTTCGCGACCTTGGACCAGGTCGCTTCCTATTACAGCTCCCTGGGCGACGTGTACAGCGGCGGGACCACGGTCAACGCTTCGGAGCTGCAGGCCGAGCAGCAGATGCGCGCCTCCCTGCAGAAGACCTATGACGAGCTGGAGGCCAACCGGCGCAAGGTCACCACTTGGCTGAGCCAGCTCAACGACCCGCACCAGAGCGCCCTGCGCCGGGTCAGCGAGAGCATCGACGAGCTCCAGGACAAGACCCGGGCGGTCCTGGAAGCCAACATCGAGTACCACAGGCTCACCGACCAGACCGAGCGCAGCCAGACCATCCTGAAGTCCCTGATCGGCCGGATGGACGATAAGCAGCAGCAGCTCATGGCCGAGCTGTCCCGGCCCGAGGTGGCGGGCAGCCTGCCCCCGGACCTGGCCAATCGCATCGACGAGCTGCGCCTGGGGCGGGGCACCTGGGCCTTCCCGGGCCGGGACGGCCGCAGCGCCGGGGCCGTGGTGGTGAAGAAGGCCGAGTTCGCGGCCTTCCTGGACACGGTCCTGGCCATGTTCCAGGCCCAGAGCCCGGGCATCGACCTCACCGCCATCAAGGCCGACATGCTGCGCAACCCCCAGAGCCTGGCCAGCCTCATCCCCAACTCCGCGGTCCTGGACTTCGGCGACACGGCCGACGGCTTCTACCTGGTCTACCAGACCAGCTTCGGCGTGCCCCAGGGCCTGGAGACCAGCAGCTGGGTGACCTTGGGCAACATCGCCCAGGCCTGGGGCAACAACATCAGCGTCTCCGGCTACCAGTTCTCCAGCCCGCCCAACGAGGTCAACGCCCCCTACGGCGACAAGGGCGTGGAGGTGCAGGTCGAGTCCCTGCAGGGCGAGAACTGGGTCAACTACCTCAACGTGGACCTGCACCGCTACGGCCTGGACGTGCCCAAGGACATGAACATGCACTCCCAGGGCGAGCAGAGCCGGCTGATGATCTTCGACGACTTCGCGATGATGATGCTGGGCGACCGGCTCTACGTGGGCCTGGCGGGCTTCGCGGACTTCGCCCTGCAGGACACGGCCAACAAGCCCTCCTACTACGGCGGCAACCTCAAGAGCTCGCTCAAGCTCACCGAGGTCATGAAGCTCAACTTCAAGCAGCAGGAGCTCTTCGCCAACGATCCCCGCCAGTTCATGCAGGAGGTCAACCTGGACTTCACGGGCTACGACCCGGACCTGCACAAGGACTTCAATATCTGGGCCCAGGGCGAGAAGAAGCACTACTCCCGCACCGAGGCCGGCGCCGGCTTCGACGTGGGCCGCATGCTGGATTCCCAGGACGCCTTCAACGTGGACCTTTTCTTCGCGCAGACCTCGGGCACCGACGACATCAACCAGAAGTCCGTGGGCGCCACGGTCCTCAAGGGCTTCACCATCCGCGGCTCGAACGACAAGCCCATCGCGCAGATCACCAACAGCCTGACCGGGGAGCTGGGCGAGAAGTACAACAGCGTCAAGGAGCGCCTCTCGGTGTCTTTGCCCGACTACGGGGTGGTGGTCAGCGCCCAGGGCCAGATCCTGGGCAGCGCCAAGTCCTACTACGGCGAGGTGGCCAAGAAGTTCGGGGACCGCTCGACCATCTCCGTGGGGTACGGCTCGCCCTACGTGGGCATGAACAACCGGCTCTCGGTCCAGGCCAACACCTCCTTCACCTTGGGCGAGCTCTGGCAGGCGGTGGTCGACGACTCCGGCAAGGAGCTCAAGGGCGGCGAGACCCTCAAGGCCTTCAATAAGGAGATGGACGACTTCTTCAAGGGCGAGGCGGAGGGCAAGCCTTCGCCCACGGTGGCGGCCCTGCGCCAGGTCTTCGAGGCCGACGTGGCGCGCCAGCTGGTCAGCCAGGACATCGGGACCCTCACCCGCGACATCCAGGACCTGCGCAAGGCCGGGGCGGTGCTGGACAACACGCGCATGCGCGGCATGGTCGGCTTCGTGACCAACCCGATCTCCAACGACCTCACCGACCGCGCCGCGGGCGGCGGCTTCGTGGCGGGCACCTACACCGAGATGAGCATGAGCAAGTCCCAGAAGGCCCTGGTCGCGGCCAAGTCCGAGTCCCTCTACCGCGAGAGCCTGCGCCTGCAGACGCGCCTGGTCGGGCTGGTCAAGCAGTGGCAGGGCGCGGTCACGGAGATGGCCCAGGCCCAGTGGGAGCTCAAGATGGCCGAGTTCTCGGCGCAGAACGCGCCCTCCGCCGCGTCGCGGGCCGAGGCCGAGGTGCGCCGGGCCCAGGCCGCGGCGCGCCTGCACCAGGGCCTGGTGCGCTACAACCTGCTCTCCGGCCGCGACCCCGAGGCCGCGCCGCCCTTCCAGAACCTCAACGCCGCGGACCTGGAGGCCCTGCTCGTCGAGATCCGCCGGACCATCGCGGCCCCGGACCGGCTCTCCCAGATCCTGCACTCTTTGGACCGCTCCGAAGTGGCGGCCAAGCTCGGAGACGACCCCGTCAACGTGATGGACTGGATCCCGTTCTTCGAGAGGATCTCCTTCGGGGTCGGGGTGCAGTTCCAGGATATGATGTCCAACCAGATCCTGACCATGGGCGCCTCCCTGCGCCTGCCCATCTACGACCCGGCCTCCCAGGAGCGCGACCACGCCTACGTCCTGGAGCGGAAGGCCACCATCGAGGAGATGGCGCAGGCCTACGCGGACTGGCGCCTGCAGGCCGCGCAGGAGGCGGCCGCGGCCCGGGCCTCCGCGGCCAGCGCCCAGGCCGTGGGGCCCGGCCTGCCCAAGGCGGCCGAGGACCTCAGCCTGGCCATCCGGGCGTACCGCAACGGCCTCATCCCGGCCAGCGCCCTGCGCCAGGCCTTCGCCTCCTGGCACTGGTACATGAGCACGGTCCTGGAGGCGCGCAGCTCCGCCGCTTTGGGCGAGGCCTGGGCGTCCTTGGACCAGGGCTTCACCGGGACCCCGGGCGCGGGCGGCACGCTGAGCCTGGCGAGCCTCGACGACGCCTTCCAGGAGATCTCGCGCAACGCGCACAACCTCGGCGAGGTGGCCCTGCGCGCGCAGGCCGCGGCGGCCATGACCGAGGCCAGCGACCACCGCATCGACAAGTTCGCGGTGGACATCAACATCGGCACGGGCCTGACCGCCACGGGCATCAACTGGCTGCCCACCATCGGGCTGACGGGCTTCCCGGTCATGCCGGTCCTGAATTTCCAGATCAAGCCCGAGGAGCTGCGCGAGCTGCAGGTGGCGCAAGGGCAGGGCCAGACCGAGTACTACCGCCAGCTCAAGACCAGGCTGGAGGCGGACCTGGCCGTGCGCTTCACCCAGAGCCTGCTGGCCTACCAGACCGCGCTGCGCCAGGCCGGCCTTCTGGAGAGCGGCCTCATCCCGCAGCTGGAGTCGGAGCTGGCCGCGGCGCAGGCGCGGGGCGTGCCGGGCGCGGCGGACCCGGCTTCCACCGGCGCCGCCCGCCGGCTCGACGAGGCC
>JAQUNT010000095.1 GCA_028717525.1 Elusimicrobiota bacterium | reverse complement strand
GGGGGGCGGAAGTCGGACAGGGGGCCGATGCTCTTGCGCAGCAGGAGCTCGGAATGTCCGGCCACGACGTAGTCCTTGAGCTCCCCCACCAGCTGGTAGCCCAGGCGCTCGTAGAGCCGGCGCGCGCCGGGGTTGAAGTCCGAGACGCAGATGAAGGCGTTGGGAGACTCCCGGAAGATGCGCTTCTCCGCGAAGGCGATGAGCCGGCTGCCGATGCCCCGCCCCTGCCGATCCGGAGCCAAGGCGATGGTCTGGATATAGCCCGGGAAGGCCCCGCCCATGGCCAGGATGATGAACCCGTCCACGGTCCCGCCCGCGGCCGCCACGTAGACCTCGCGCTCCGGGTTCTTCAGCAGGGCCAGGGCCTGGTCATAGCCCCGGCGCAGGGTGAGCCAGGGCTCCTGGCCGGACATGATGCGCGCGCAGGCTTCCAGCTCCTCCGTCCCGGCCGGACGCCGGATGGTCGTCTCCATGTCAGTCCTTGCGCAAGGCCATGACCACCAGGAGCGGCCAGCCCAGGTGCTTGGCCGCGCGGGGGAAGCGCCGCGCCAGGGCCCGGTCCGGCGCGTGCTCGCTCATGTGCGCGAGGCTCAGGCCGGCCGCGGCCGCGGCCATCACGTAGTCGGAGAGGCACTGGCGGTGGCTGCGCGGACGGACGTCCCGCCCGCTTTCGGGGTCGAAGAAGCGCGCGGACTGGCCCTTGAGCCAGAGCGCGGGATGCATGGCCGAGACCACGATGAGACCGCCCGGCCGGCAGACGCGCTTGAGCTCCCGGAAGAGCCGGCCCAGGTCCTTGATGTGCTCCAGGACCAAGGAGCAGACCACGCGGTCGCAGCTCCCCGAGCGCAGGGGCAGGGGCCGGGCCAGGTCGTGGCGGACGAAGCGCACCCCGGCGGCGCCGGGCTTGGCCCGGGCCTTGGCGAGCATGCCTTGCGAGAAGTCGAGCCCGGTCACGCGGGCGCCGCGCCGGGCCAGGCGCAGCGCGTGGCGGCCCGTGCCGCAGCCCACGTCGGCCACCCTCAGGCCGCGCACCGGCCCCAAGAGACGGTCCACCACGGGCTCTTCCATGGCGGTCAGCGGATTGCCGTCCGTGTCGTAGACCTCGGCCCAGAGGTCGTAGCCTTGCCGGGTGGGCAGCACCAGCGGTCCCTTCGCCATGAAGGCGATTATAGCCTTTTGGCATAATATCTCAGAGATGTCCCACCCCTGGTTCGCGGCCGCGGTCTTCCTGCTGACCTATCTCCTGCTCTCCTTCCCGAACCTGCCCAAGGTCTTCATCCGCCGGCCGGCCGCGGCCCTCATCGGGGCGGTGGCCATGGTGGCGGGCGGGGTGGTGTCCCTGGACAAGGCCTACCGCCTGGTGGACCTCGACACCATCGTCTTCATCCTGGGCATGATGATCCTGATCGGCTACCTGGAGGTGAGCGGCTTCTTCGAGAAGGTGGAGTGGCTCATCCTGGAGCGGGCCCACACCGCGCGCGGACTGCTGGCCTTGGTGGTGCTCTCCTCGGGCCTGCTCTCGGCCCTGTTCATGAACGACACCATCTGCCTGATGCTCACGCCGGTGGTGCTGCGCCTGGCCCGGCGCTGCGGGCTCAAGCCCGCCCCCTACCTCATCGCCTTGGCCACCTCCTCCAACATCGGCTCCGCCTTCACGCCCATGGGCAACCCGCAGAACATGATCATCGCGGTCCACTCCGGCCTGCATTTCAACGCCTTCGTGCTCAAGCTCGCGCCCGTGGCGGCCTTGGGCCTTGGGCTGAACTACCTGGTCCTCAGCCGGGCCTACCCGGCGGAGTTCGCCCCGGGCCGGTCCATCCGGGTCCCGGGCGTCCAGGCTCCCCCGGGCCGCGGCCGGCTCCTCTACGCCTGCCTGGCCGCCTCGGGCCTGCTGCTGGTCCTGCTGGCCTGCGACGTGCACCCGCCCATGGCCGCCATCTCCGTGGCCGTCCTGCTCATCCTGGCCGGGGCCACCAAGCCGCGCGAGGCCTTCGCGCGCATCGACTGGGAGCTCCTGCTGATGTTCTCCGGCCTCTTCGTGGTCATGGGCGGCCTGCGCGAGTCGGGCCTGCTCGGGGCGCTGCTCGGCCAGCTCTCGGGCGCGGCCGCGGCCGGGCTGGGAGCCCAGCTCGCCGGCCTCTCCGCCGTCTCGGTCCTGCTCTCCAACATCGTCAGCAACGTGCCGGCGGTGGTCTTCCTGAGCAACGTCCTGCCCGCCTTGGGCGGCCGCGACGCGCTCTGGCTGGCCCTGGCCGCGACGAGCACGGTGGCCGGCAACCTCACCATCATCGGCTCTGTGGCCAACCTAATCGTCTTCGAGTCCGCGCGCAAGGACGCGTCCGTGGGGTTCTGGGAGTACTTCCGGGTGGGGGCGCCCCTGACCCTCCTGCTGGTGGCGCTCTCGGCGGCCTGGCTCTGGGTCTTGGGCTGAGCTAGCGCCAGAAGGAGCCGGGCACCGCGAGGGTCTGGGGCAGCAGGGCCGCGGGCTCGGGCTTGGCGTAGGAGTCCGGCCGGGCCAAGGTCTGCGGCAGGGACGCGGGCTCGCGCGCGGCCGCGACGCCGGGATTCCTGGGCACCACGAGCGGCTCGCGCAGGGAGAAGGACTGGGGCATCGCGTAGCTCCCCGCGGCCTTGAGGGGCCCGGGGAAGGCGAAGCTGCCGGGCACCGCCAAGGTGTAGGGCATGGCCTGCCCCGAGGAGAATATGTACACGCTCAATGCCGAATACAGGACTGCGGACCAGGTTCCGATAGTCTTCATGGCGCGGCGCGGCAGATGTAGACCTGCTTGGCGGACTCCGAGCGGAAAGGCTCCCTCCGGAAGGAGCCGTATTTCTTTAGGACCCTGAACCCATTATACCTCAGGAGCGCATCCATCTCCAGGGGGAAGAAGCAGCGCATGTCGAGGCGCGCGGAGAAGGTCCTGCCGCCCACGTGATGGACCCAGGTCACCCGGCCGGTCTGCCGGGCGGCGTCGTAGCGGTAATGCTCGTCTATGCTCACCCGGCGGCCGTCGGGCAGCCGGAAGGCGAGCCGGCCCCTCTGGGCGCGGCGCTGGGCCTTCACGATGTAGTCCAGGCTCGGGTTGAAGACGTCGAAGACGAACCGGCCGCCCGGGGCCAGGTGGCGCCGGACATTGGCCAGCACGCGCTCCACGTCGCGGATGGCGTAGGTGTTCTGGAGCGAGTTGAACGGGATGAAGACCAGCTTGAACCTCCGGCCCAAGGAGGCGCGGCGCATGTCGCCGCGCACGAGGCGCAGGCTTAGCCCGGCCTGCCGGGCCTTGCGCCGGGCCCGGCCGAGCATCGCGGGGGTGAAGTCCAGGCCCGTGATGTCGATGCCGGCCCGGGCCAGGGGGATGGTCAGGCGGCCCGAGCCGCAGCAGAGCTCCAGCACGGGCCCGCGCGCGGCCCGGGCGCAGGCGAGGTAGAAGGGCAGGTCGTCGCCGCGATGGTTGCAGGCGTCGTAGAGGTCCGCGTCGTAGATCTCGGCGTCCACGCCCAGGGCTCCCGCGGGCGCCCGCTCCGCAACCATGCTATGATTCTACCATGTCCATCCTCGACCGGTTCATGAACTTCCTGGCGCGCGACCTCTGGCGCATCCGCGCCAAGGACCTGCCCCGTTCCCGCTCTCTGCTCATCCAGCCCCTGCGGGTCGTGCTCCGGGCCTGGCGGGGCTTCGACGAGGACAAGTGTCGGCTGCGCGCCTCGGCTCTGACCTTCTACACCCTCCTGTCCATGGTCCCGGTGATGGCCATGGCCTTCGGCATCGCCAAGGGCTTCGGCATCGAGAAGCTCCTGGAGCGGGTGCTCCTCGACAAGCTCCAGGGGCATGAGAAGATCGCGGCCCAGATCATCGCTTTCGCGGACAAGTTCCTGCAGAACACCAGCGGCGGGCTCATCGCCGGCATCGGGGTGGCGGTCCTGTTCTGGACCGTGGTGCAGGTGCTGGGCAACATCGAAGCCTCCTTCAACGACATCTGGGGGGTCCGGCAGGGCCGGACCTTGATGCGCAAGCTGGCCGACTACCTCTCCATCATGCTCATCTGCCCGGTCCTGCTCATCGTATCCAGCAGCGCGACCATCTTCGTCGCCTCCCGGGTCCACACCTTCCTGAACGACCTCTCGTTCCTGGGGCCCCTGGCGCCGCTCATCCTGCTCCTGCTCAAGCTCCTGCCCTTCGTCACCATGTGGGTGCTGTTCTCGTTCATCTACGTCTTCATGCCCAACACGCGGGTGAAGCTCTCGGCCGGCCTGTTGGGCGGCGTCTTCGCCGGGACGATCTACCAGGCCACGCAGTGGCTCTACCTGACCTTCCAGATCGGGGTCACCGAGTACGGGGCGGTCTACGGCAGCTTCGCGGCCTTGCCTTTGCTCCTGGTCTGGCTGCAGGTCAGCTGGCTGATCGTACTGTTCGGAGCGGAGATTTCCTTCGCCTATCAGAACGTCGCGACCTACGAGTTCGAGCCGGACAGCCACCGGATCAGCTACGCCTTCCGCAGGCTCCTGACCTTGCGCCTGGCGAGCTTCGCGGTGGGGCGGTTCTGCCGGGCAGAGCCGCCCGCGACGGAAGCGGACTTCGCCCGGAGCCTGGACATACCCATCCGCCTGGTGCGCCAGGTCCTCTTCGAGCTGGTCGGAGCGGGCGTGCTCTGCGAGGTGGTCCGGCCCGGCGCCGACGACAAGGCCTTTCAGCCGGCGGGCCGCGCCGACAGATGGACCATCCGGGACGTCATGGGCATGCTGGAGAACAAGGGCACCACGGACATCCCGGTGCTGGAGTCGCCCGAGCTCAAGAAGCTGCGCGAGAGCCTGGCGGCCCTGGGCCGCGCGGTGCGGGAGTGTCCGGCCAACCTGCACCTCAAGGACGTCTGATGGCCCCTCCATGATGCTAGAATAGCGTGATGAAGACCCCCCTTCCTGCTCCGCGCAAGTGGCTGCGCTGGCTCGCCTGGGCCGCGGGCGCTTACGCCGCCTTCGCCTTGGTCTCCTGGCCCGCCGTGCCCTGGGCCGTGCGCCGCAGCCTGTGCCTGGTCCCCAAGTACCTGCCCACCTTCGAGGCGCGCCTGGAGCGCGCGGCCTTCAACCCCCTGACCTTGCGCCTCACCGTGGATGGCTTCGTCTTCAGCCAGGAGCGCTTCGGCGAGATCGCCTCCTGCCGCTCGGCCAGCGTGGCTCTGGGCCCGGCCGCGTTGCTGCGCCTGGCCATCGGCCTGCGCGAGATCAAGCTCGCGGGCCCGAAGCTGACCCTGGGCATCGGGCCGGACGGCAGCAGCGTCCTCGACACCCTGCCCAAGCCGGACCCCGCCCAGCCCCCGGCCCCGGCCAAGCCGCTGTTCATCCCGCGCCTGGTGATCGGCGCCTTGGAGGTCTCCGACGGCGAGCTGAACTTCGAGAGCCGCCTGCGCAGCGCCCCCCAGAAGCTGGCGGCCCGGCCCATCGAGTTCCGCCTCACCAACCTCAGCACCATCGCCGGCGACGACGGGATGCACCGCCTGCAAGCCCGGACCAGCCTGCGCGAAATCCTGAGCTGGGAGGGCCGCCTGACCGTGCGGCCGCCGCACCTCTGGGGCCGCGTCGCGCTCGAGGACGCGGACCTCTCGCGCCTCGCCACCGGCGCCCCGGCTCTGCCCGTGGAGATCTCCGGGGGGCAGCTCGACGCCTCCACCGATTACGACGTGGCTCTGGCCAGCGACACCCTCGCCGTCTCGCTCAAGGACGCGCGGATTTCTCTCGCGGGCGTCATGTGGCGGCTCAAGTCCGTCCGGGAGAAGCCCCGCGGGCCCTTCTCCTTGGAGGTCGGGCCGGGCAAGGTCGACGTGGTGGCCGCGGACCTTCCCAACGGAGGCGCGACCCTGTCGGCCGAGGTCCCGGTGGCCCAGACCGGCCTCGTGCGCCTGAAGTCCTACCTCAAGCCCAAGCCTCTGGCCGCGGGAGGAGAACTCGAGGTCGCGGCCTTGCCCTTGGCGCCCTTCTCCGCGCTGGGGCCGCCGCCCACGCAGGTCTCGCTCGACAGCGGCACCTTCAGCGCCGCCGCCAAGGCCAGCCTGGCCGACGGCCAGGTCGAGGCCGCGGTCTCCTTCTCGCTCTCCGGCCTGTCGGTCTCGGACCGGCAGAGCCGCCGCACCTTCGCGCGCCTGGGCCGCCTGGCCGTGGAGTCCGCGCGCCTCTCGACCAAAGCCCGCCGCCTGGACATCGCGGCGGTGCGCGTGGACAAGCCCTACCTGCTCGCCGCGCGCCGGCGCGACGGCAAGACCAACATCGAGTCGGCCCTGGGCGTGTCGCTCTCGAGCGCCCCGGCGCGGCCCGCCTCTGCCGCCGCGGCGCCGCGGCCGGCGGCTCCCGCAGGGCCGGCCTGGGGAGCGCGGCTCAAGCGCCTCGCCGTTTCCGGCGGCCGCGTCGTGGCCCAGGACGACGCCGTGAACCCGGCCTTCTCCTTGGCCGTATCCAAGGCCCGTCTGGACCTGACCGGCCTGACCACGGACGCCCGCTCGACCGCGGTCTTCTCGGGCGGGGCCCTGGTCGAGAAGGCCCCGGTCTCGGCCGAGGGCACGGTGCGGCTCTCGACCTCGGCCGCCTGGGCCCAGGTCCGGCTCAAGGGCGACGGCATCCAACTGCCCGTGTTCAGCCCCTACTCCGGCATGATGGTGGGCTACAAGATCGACAAAGGGGCCTTGAGCTTCGACCTGGACCACAAGCTGGACGGCAAAGCCATCGCCACCAAGAACCATGCCCTGATCGACCAGATGACCTTGGGCGAGAAGGTGGAGAGCCCGACCGCCATCAAGGCCCCGGTCAAGCTGGGCCTGGCCATCCTCAAGGACCGGCGCGGCGTCATCGACCTGAACGTGCCCATCGACGGCAGCCTCGACGACCCGGACTTCCACATCGGCGGCGTGATCGTCAAGACCATCGTCAACCTCATCGTCAAGGCCGCGGTCTCGCCCTTCGCCGCCTTGGGCCAGATGCTGGGGTCCAAGGACGACCTGGGCAAGGTGCCCTTCGATCCCGGGCAGGCCGTCCTGCCCGAGCGCAGCGCCGAGGACCTGCAGAAGGTGGCGCAGGCCCTGCTCGACCGGCCGCAGATGCTCGTCGGAGTGCGCGGCGCCACCGGGAAGGCCGACGCCTTGGCCGCGGGCGAGCGGGCCCTGCTCATCCGCCTGCGCGGGCCCAAGCCCGGCGACGAGCCGCTGACGCCCAAGGAGGAGGCCCGGACCTTGGAACTTTACCAGGAGGCCTTCGGCGCGCCGGCCGCCTCGCCGGCCGCGGCACGCGAGGGCCTGGCCGAGAAGTGGAAGGCCACGGACGCGGAGTTGCGGACCTTGGCCCTGGCCCGCGCCGGGGCCGTGGCTGACGCCCTGCGCGGCCGCGGCGTGGAGGAGGCGCGCTTCTTCAGCTTGGAGCCTGCCGTGACGCCCGAGGCCGCCGAGGCGCCCTGCCAGCTCCAGCTCGACGTGCGCTGAGCTGGAGCCGGCTGGAGGCGGAGGGCTGAGGGCGGCTCAGCCCTTCTTGCCCTTGCCCTTGCCTTGGCCCTTCTCTTTGCCCTGGCCCTTGCCTTTGCCCTTGCCGCCCAGGTCCGACTGCTTGAGGGCCTTGAATTCCTTGGAGCCCGGCTTGATGCCGAGGTTGCGCGCGATCTGCCCCCAGCCCTTGTCCTTGTTGGCGGTGTACTCCTTGACCACCTCGTCGACCGGCTTCTTCACGGTCTCCGCCACCTTGAGGGCC
>JAQUNT010000094.1 GCA_028717525.1 Elusimicrobiota bacterium | reverse complement strand
GCCCCGCCGGCCGGCTCATCCCGGCCGCGGTCCTGCTCCTGCTCGGCGCGGCCCTCTTCCTCGTGGCCCGGCGGTTCTGGCGGGAGCTCGACTGGCCCGCCAGCCGGGAGCGCCTGGCCCGGCCGGCCGCGGCACTGGCTCTGCTGGCTGGAGTCCTGGGGCTGCTCTGGGCGGCGCGCTTCGCCTCGGCGGTCTGGTTCGACCTCATACTCAACGCCTGGTTCGCGCCGGGAGACGCGGACTTGCGCGAACCCATCCTGGCCGGCCTGGGCACGGCTGGGCTGGTCGGCTGCCTGTGCGCGGCGCTCTACGCCCTGGCGCGCGCCGCGGCCGGCCGGACGGACTTCCTTACGGCCGGCCGCGGCCGGGCCCAGCTCGGGCTCGGCGCGGCCTGGGCCGCGGCCTTCCTGGTCCCGGCTTTGGGCCTGCACCTCTGGGCCGCGGCGCGCTGCGACGCGGGCGCCGCGAGCCTGGCCGCGGCCGCGGGCATACCCAGCGAGCCGGCCGGCCGGGAGACGGTCCTGGTCCTGACCGCGCCGCAGGGACGGGCCGATTTCGAGGTCTACGAATCCGCGACGGGCGTCCCGGGGACCGCCGACCTCTCGGAGCCCAGCCTGCGGCGCCTGGAGGGGTGGCTCGCGCAGAAGCCCCGCTCGGTCTGGCGCGGCCAGGCGCGGCGGCTGCTCTGGGAGGGCTACGCGCGGCGCCAGGACGTGGGCCGCCTGCGCAGCAGCCTCTGGGCCGCGGCGCGCGGCGGCGACGCCCTGGCCTGGTTCGTCCTGGCCCGGCATCTGGCCGCGGCGCCCCCGGACGCCCTGGCCGCGGGCTTGCTCGACTCCTTGGCCGACGAGAGGCGCTGGCGCATCGGCGGCCGGGCGGCCCTGCTCCTGGCCCAGGCCTACGCGCACCTGGGCCTGGCCGGTCCGGCCGAGACCTGGAACGTCCGGGCGGCCCAGGCCTTGGGCGTCGCTGCCGGCCTGGCCGCGCCGCCCGCGGCCGGCGGGGCCCTGCGGCCGGGAGCCGTCCGCGGCAGCATCCGCGGCCTGCGCCGCGCGCGCGTGGGCCTCTACTCCCGGCGCGGCCCGCAGGAGCCCTACGACCTGGGCCCGGACCGCCTGGTGGCCTCGGCCTGGGCCGAGAGCGCAGGGGCCGCGGGCGGCCGCTTCCGCTTCTCCGGGCTGGCCGCGGGCGACTATTACCTGTCCTTGGCGGTGCCGGCCGCCGACCTGCCCGCGCTCCGGGAGGCCGTGGCGGTGCGCGGCCACCGCGGGGACATCCGCCTCTCGGCGCGCCGCCCCTCCGCCGAGCTGGCCCTGCAGGTCACCGGAGGCAGCCCGCCATGACCGAACATCCGCCCCACCCGCATTCCCCGCCCGGCCATCCGGAGCGCGAAGCCCAGCTGACCGTGCGCGCCGTGGTCGCGGGCATGTTCCTGGGCGGCTTCATGAGCCTCTCCAACCTCTACGTGGCCCTCAAGACCGGCTGGTCCATCGGGGTCTCCATCACCTCGGCCATCCTCGCTTTCGCGCTCTTCGCCGTCCTCTTCCGGCTCAGGCTCGTGCGCCGGCACTTCGGCATGCTCGAGAACAACATCATGCAGTCCACGGCCAGCGCGGCCGGCTACATGACCGGGGGCGGGACCATCGCCGCCATACCGGCTTTGATGATGATCACGGGCGAGGTGATGGGCGGCTGGCAGATGTTCTTCTGGATCACGGCCATCGGCATGATGGGCCTGGTCATGTCCATCCCCATGAAGGCCCAGATGATCAACATCGAGCAGCTGCGCTTCCCCACGGGCATCGCCACGGCCGAGACCCTGCGCGCCCTGCACGGGGCCGAGGGGGCGGGCGGCAAGGGCAAGGCCAACATCCTGGCCTGGGGCGGGGTGGCCGGCGCGGTGGTGGCCTTCTGGCGCGACGCCAAGTTCTCCTGGCTGTGGAACCTGCCCGAGAAGATCAAGATCCCGGGCGTCACCATCGCGGGACGGCCTCTGGTCGACTACACCCTGTCCTTCGAGGGCTCGCTCATCATGGTGGGCGCGGGCGCCATCATGGGCTTCCGCGCGGCCTGGAGCATGCTGCTGGGCGCCTTGGTCAACTACGGCGTGCTGGCGCCCTGGCTCTACGCCGGGGGTGTCATCGACTCCCGCCTGGGCTACAAGCACATCGTGGCGTGGAGCGTGTGGTTCGGCTCGGCCATGATCCTGACCTGCGGCCTGACCGCTTTCGCCTTCCAGTGGAAGACGGTCGCGCGCGCGGTCGCGAGCGTGGCCAAGGCCTTCCGGGGCCAGGTCGTGGACGAGCACGGCGAGGTGCCCATGATCTGGTTCGTCATCGGCATGGTCCTGCTCACGCCCGTGGTGGTCTTCCTGGAGTGGTTCCTGTTCGGGATCAAGTGGTGGATGGGCATCCTCTCGGTGGTGCTGGGCTTCTTCATCGCCATCGTGGCCTGCCGCGCCACGGGCGAGACGGACACCACCCCGACCGGGGCCCTGGGCAAGATCACCCAGATCACCTTCGGCGTGCTCGACCCGGGCAACGTCACCACCAACCTCATGACCGCCAACGTCACCGGGGGCGTGGGCCTGCACGCGGCGGACATGCTGACCGTGCTCAAGAGCGGCTGGCTGCTCAAGGCCGACCCTAAGCACCAGTTCTGGGCCCAGTTCTTCGGGGTCATGGCCGGCTCCTGCTTCGTGGTCCCGGCCTACCGCCTGCTCATCCCCACCGCGGACCTGCTGGGCACGGACAAGTGGCCGGCGCCCGGCGCGCAGACCTGGAAAGGGGTGGCGGAACTGCTGGCCAAGGGCTTCCACACCCTGCACCCCACGGCGCAGTGGGCGCTCTTCATCGGCGGGGCCTTGGGCATCCTCTTGGTGTTCCTGGAGAAGTGGTTCCCCAAGTACCGGGCCTACATCCCTTCGGCTACGGGCCTGGGCCTGGCCTTCACCACCCCGGCCAACAACACCATCTCCATGTTCGCGGGCTCGCTGATCGCGCTCCTGATCGAGCGCAAGAAGCCTCAGCTCGCGGACAAGACCGTGGTGCCGGTGAGCTCCGGCTTCATCGCCGGGGAGAGCCTCATCGGAGTCCTGCTGGCCGCCTTGGTCGTCCTCGGGATCATGCGTTAGCGGGGCGAGTCCGTTGACTCCGGGCTTCCTTTTGCGGTACCTTCTCCCATATTGGAGGCCTGTGCTATGAGACTCTGGACTCAAGCCGCTGCCGCCGTCGTCCTGGGGATGTCCGTTCTGGCCGGGGCCGCGGCCCCGGTCTGCGCCACGCCGACGAGCGTCAAGAAGGAGATCCGGGACGATCTGCGCCAGGCCTTGGCCGCGATGGCGAAGGAGAGCCCGGAGAAGCATCTGTTCCTGGACAAGCTCAAGAAGGCCGGGGCCTCCTATTTCCCGGAGCTCTTGGCGCCGGCGGACCAGGTCTCGCGGTATCAGGACAACGACAAGCGCCGCCAGATGGTCGGGGTCTATCTGGTCGACATGTCCTACGCCGCCGTCTTCGAGAAGAAGAAGGACTCCCTGCGGTACGCGCAAGACCTCGACGGGCTTCTGACGGAGCTGGGGTACAACGACAAGAAGGTCGTGGCCCAGTACCAGAAGGCCCTCAAGGACTTCAACGGCCCCCAGTCGAAGAAGATCTTCAAGGACCTCGACCGGCTCATCGTGAAATCCTGGTCGGACATCCTCGGCCGGCCGGGCGGGCTCGAGCTGGCCGTGGACGCCTCCTACGGATGGTGCATCGAGATGCTGTATCTGACGGGAGAGATCGCGGCCCAGAAGAACTACGACCCGAAATTCCTCGGGTTCCTTTCGGAGCAGGAGGACATGACCCGGACCTTCACCGGCATCCTCGAGGTCTTCAAGAACGAGCCGACCTTCGCGGAGCTGGTCGAACGCGACGAGCGCCTGACGGTCCTGCAGGAGATCTCCGCCAAGCTGAAGAACCCCGGACAGATCACCCAGCAGACCGTCGACGAGGTCAGGGTCGTCGTGACCAAGGCTCGGGTCGAGCTGATGAAGTAGGGCCGCGGAGCCGCGCTCGCCCCGGCCCGACGGGTCCCGGCTTCCCGCCTGGAAGCGATGTACGAGATAATCCTCAACGGGATACTGCATTTCTTCGCGATCTTCTCGGCCCTGAACCCGGAGAAGCGGGCCTTGGCCCGCAAGGTCGTGGAGGGATATCTCCGGAAACACCTGGGTCTCTCCAAGCCCGAAGTCTATCTGGAGCTTTTCGACGGCCTGTTCGACTTGTACGCCGGCGTCCGGGGCAGCGGCCTCCGGGAAAAGAACATCAAGGACCTGTGCGGGACCCTCGGCGCCCGGCTCTCCCGTCCCGAGCAGTACCTGGTGATGCTGGGAGCCATCGAGCTGGTCCGGATCCTGGAGGCCGACGGCGCACCGTCGCGGGCGCTGATGAGCCTGGCCGCGCGGTCGTTCGCCATGCCCGCAGCCGTCCTGGAGAACATCTTCCGTCTGGTCTTCGCCCCCGGCGGTCTCGAACGGCTCAACGGTGAATTCCTGCTCGTCTCCGCGCCGGCGCCCGGGGCGCCGGCGCCTGGGGCGCCGGCCTGCCGGCGCCTGACCAAGGCTCATTTCCAGGCGCGGCTCGTCGTGCTGCGCATCCGCGAGACCGGCTCCTTCTTCATGTCGGCGCTGAGCGACGGCGTCACCCTCGACGACAACCCCGTCCCGCCGCGCAGCGTCCGCGCCCTCGCCCCCGGCAGCCTCATCCGGGACGCCTACTCCAACGTCGTCTATTCCGCCGAGATCGAAGGGGCTTTCAGCGACCTGCCGGCCCAGGGCGCGCCCATACTCTTCCAAGGGACGGACTTGAACTACCGCTTCCCGCGCAGCGACATGGGCCTGCACGACTTCAGCTTCACGGCCCGTTCCGGCAGCCTCATCGGCGTCATGGGGGGCAGCGGGACGGGCAAGTCCACCTTGCTCTCCATCCTCAGCGGGACCCTGCCGCCCGATTCGGGCTCGGTCACGGTCAACGGCATCGACCTCTACCGGGAGCCGGAAAGATTGCAGGGGGTCATCGGCTACGTGCCGCAGGACGACCTCCTCTTCAACGACCTGACCGTGCGCCAGAACCTGCATTTCAGCGCGCAGCTCTGCCTCGCCCACCTGGGCGCCCAGGAACTCGGCGACCGGGTGGACCAGACTTTGGTCCAGCTCCACGCGCAGGAGATCTCGGGCCTCAAGGTCGGCAGCCCCACGGACAAGATCATCAGCGGGGGACAGCGCAAGCGCCTCAACATCGCCTTGGAGCTGATCCGGGGTCCCGAGATCCTGTTCCTGGACGAGCCCACCTCCGGACTTTCCTCCACGGATTCCGAGAACGTGATGAGCCTGCTCCGATCCCAGGCCGCGATGGGCAAGCTGGTGATCGTCATCATCCATCAGCCCTCATCCAACATCTTCAAGATGTTCGACGGATTGTGGATCCTCGACCAGGGCGGCTACCCCATCTACGCGGGCAACCCCGTCGAGGCGGTCCGCTATTTCCGGGCCGCGATCGACCTGGCCGGGGCCGAGCAGAGCGGGTGCCCGAACTGCGGCAACGTCTCCCCGGGACAGCTCTTCAGCATCATCGAAACCAAGCGCCTCGACGCGGCCGGGCGCTTCACGCGCGAACGCCGCTACTCCCCGAGATTCTGGCACGACCTCTATCTGCGCCAGGAGCGCTCGCGGCCGAGGCCGGCCGCGCCGAAGAGCCTCCCGGCGCCGGCGCCGTCGCTGCATAAGCCCGGCCTCTGGGGACAGATGGGCATCTTCCTCAAACGGAACGTCCTGGCCAAGCTCGCCAACCGGCAGTACCTGGCCATCAACCTGCTGGAGGCGCCGCTCCTGGCTTTGATCGTGGCGGGCATCACGAGGCTGTCCCACTACGGCGCCTACAGCTTCGGCGCCGGCAAATACCTCGCCATCTTCTATTTCATGAGCGTCATCGTGGCGCTGTTCCTGGGCCTGAGCGTCAGCGCCGAGGAGATCGTGCGGGACCGCACCGTAATCAAGCGCGAGCGCTTCCTGCACCTGAGCTGGCTGAGCTATTGGTCGTCCAAGGGCCTCTATCTGGCCGGCCTCTGCGGCGTGCAGATGCTCAGCTACGTCCTGGTGAGCGTGGCGCTGCTCGCCATCCCGGACATGTCCGGCAAGATGTTCGCGGTCCTCTTCTCCTGCGCGGCCTTCGCCTGCGTCCTGGGGCTCAACCTCTCCGCGTCCTTCAAGACCGCCGTGACCATCTACATCCTGATCCCGCTGCTGCTGATCCCGCAGATCCTCCTCTGCGGATTGGTCATCCGCTTCGACGACTTGAAATCCGCCGACGCCGAGAACAACTACGTCCCGCTCGTCGGCGAACTGCTGGCCTCGCGGTGGGGGCTGGAGGCTTTGGTCACGGAGCAATACCTCGCCAACCGCTATCAGAGCCGCTTGGACGAGTTCGACCGGGAGCTCAGCCGATGCGGGTATGTCGCGGACGACCTCGTCCCGGAGATCCAGGCCAAGCTGGACTTCCTTTTCCTCAAGACGGAACTGCCGGACAAGGAGAAGACCCGGGCTCGCTACGCCGCGCTGGTCAGGAACGAGGTCCGTCGGCTGGAGGGCCGCACCGGGCTCCGGTTGGGCTGGCCGGACGAGCGGTTCTCCGCAGAGCGCATCACTCGGCCGCTGGCGGAGGAGCTCCGGGTCTTTCTGCGGAAGGTCGCGGCCTGGTGCAACGAGCGCAAGGCCGCGGCCGCGGAGCGGCGGCGGCAGGCCGCGGCAGAGCTCCTGAAGGAATACGGCGAGCGGGGCTGGTCCGAGCTCAAGACCAGGCACCACAACACGAGCATCGCGGATCTCGTCCGCAACCGCCAGGAGCTGGACCCGCTGCGCCTCTCGGGCGAGCGTCTCGTGCAGTTGTCCGATCCCATCTATCAGCCTGCGGAGTCGCCCTGGGGGCGGGCGGTCTTCCTGGCCTCGGAGAAGCGGCTCTCCGGGCTGGTCCTCGGCGCCTACGCCTTCGACCTCCTGGCCATCTGGGCGATGACGGCGCTGCTGGTCCTGGCCCTGCATCTCAAGCTGCTCAAGCGGATATTGGACGGCTCGGGAGGTTGAAATGCTTTATCTCGTCTTCGCGCTGTACATGCTGGCGTTGGCGGGCATAACCGTATACACCGCGAGCCGCTCCAAGGATTCATCCGACTACATCCTCGGCGGCAAGCAGATATCAGGAGTGTCGCTGGCTCTGTCGGAGCGGGCCACCGGGGAGTCCGCCTGGCTGCTGCTGGGCCTGACCGGAGAAGCGTACCTTCTGGGCCTGCAGGCGGTCTGGGTGGCGCTGGGCTGCGTGGCGGGGATCATCTTCATCTGGTTCGTGATGGGGGAAAGGCTGCAAGCGGAGAGGGAGAGGACCGGGTCGCTGACCATCCCGAGCCTGCTCGCCAAGAGATTCCCGGGCGCGGAGAAGACCATCGGGACTCTTTCGGCATCCATCGTCGTGTTCTTCTTCCTCTTCTATGTGGAAGCCCAGTTCTACGGCGGCGGCAAGGTGCTCTACGACACCTTCGGCCTGGATCCGCTGTGGGGCGTGGTGCTGGGCTCGCTGATCGTGGTCGTCTACTCGATGATCGGAGGCTTCATCACCGTCGTCTTCACGGACGTGCTCCAGGCGGTGCTGATGATCATCACCTTGATCGTCCTGCCGGTCATCCTGCTGGTCATCGCCTCGGTCAAAGACATCCATGTC
>JAQUNT010000093.1 GCA_028717525.1 Elusimicrobiota bacterium | reverse complement strand
CGACGCCAAGACCCTGGCCACCCACCTCAACGTCTTCGCCAAGTTCAAGCCCCGGCTCAGCCCTTCCCAGCGCAAGTCGCGGGTGGCCTTCCTGGCCAACATCGACCCCGACCTGCAGGCCAGCGTGCTCGACCAGATGCAGTCGCCGGACCTGGTGGCCTGCGACACCATGAACTACTGGATCCACTCCAAGCCCGACGCCCTGCGCCGCATCCTGGGCCGGGTGCACATCTTCTTCGTCAACGAGGAGGAGGCCAAGCTCCTCTCCCGCCAGCCCACCGCCATCCAGGCCGCGCGGGTCATCTCGCACTGGGGCCCCAAGGTCATCGTGGTCAAGAAGGGCGAGCACGGCGCGCTCATGAAGGTGGGCGACCGCTTCTACTCCTTCCCGGCCTTCCCCGTGGAGTCGGTCAAGGACCCCACGGGAGCGGGCGACACCTTCGCGGGCGGCTTCATGGGCTACCTGGCCTCGGTGCGCGACTACGACGATGTCTCCAACCTCAAGCGCGCCATGCTTTACGGCACGACTTTGGCCTCCTTCAACGTGGAGGACTTCAGCACCCGGCGCCTGGAGAACCTGCAGCGCCCGGCCCTGCAGGCGCGCTTCGACGATTTCGTCGACTCGCTCCAGGTCCCCCACGGGCCCTCCCGGGGCCGCGGCGCGCTGCTGATGGAAGCGCGGCGTTGATCGAAATCCGCGGGCTGGTCAAGCGCTTCGGCGACCTGACCGCGGTGGACCGCCTCGACCTGACGGTCCCCGCCGGGGAGATCTTCGGCTTCCTGGGCCCCAACGGGGCCGGCAAGACCACCACGGTCAAGCTCATCACCGGGCTGCTCAAGCCCGACGCGGGCTCGGTGCGGGTGGCGGGCTTCGACGTGGCCAGCCAGACCCTGCAGGCCAAGCGCGCCCTGGGCCTGATCCCGGACGAGCCCTTCGTCTATCCCAAGCTCTCCGGCGCGGAGTACCTGCGCTTCATCGGCGAGCTCTACGGGGTGCCGCTGTCCGAGCAGAAGCGGCGCATCCCGGAGCTCCTGTCCCTCTTCGAGCTCACGGATTGGGGCGGGGAGCTGCTGGAATCCTACTCCCACGGCATGCGCCAGAAAATCGCCATCGCCGCGGTCCTGCTGCACGAGCCCAAGGTCCTGGTGCTCGACGAGCCCATCGTGGGCTTGGACCCCAAGAGCGCGCGCGTGGTCAAGGAGCTCCTGCGGACCTTGGCCCGGCGCGGGACCACGGTGTTCATGTGCACCCACATCCTGGAGATCGCGGAGAAGCTCTGCGCCCGCGTGGGCATCATGATCTCCGGCCGCCTGACGGCCCTGGGCACTCTGGACGAACTGCAGGCCAAGGCCAAGGCCTCCGGTTCTCAGGGCCTGGAGGACGTGTTCCTGAGCCTCACCGGCGGCCACGAATACGCGTCCTTGCTGCGGCATCTCTAACTTATGCTGGGGCTGCTCTTCTGGCGCAAGGTCCGGACCTTCGTCAACGCCCTGACGCACCTGACCCCCTACGAGCGCGTGCGCAACGCGGCCTTCACCTTGGCCGGCCTGGGCCTGCTGGTCGGGCTCTACGCGCTCTTCCACAAGCTGGTGGCTTATCTCGGCACCGTGCCGCTCATCGGGCAGCTCCTGCTCTGGAAGCTGACGGCCATGGTGATGCTGGCGACCTTCATGATGGTGGCCATCTCCGGCCTGCTGACCTCCTTGAGCACCCTTTACTACTCTTTCGACCTCAAATTCCTCATGAACGCGCCCGTGCCCTTGCGCGCGCTCTTCATGGACAAGGCCCTGGAGAGCCTGTTCTTCTGCTCCTGGATGATAGGCCTGGTCCAGGTCCCTTACGTGCTGGCCCTGATGCGGGTCAACCATTACGGGGTCGGGTTCTTCCTGGCCTTCATCCTGCTCATGCTGCCCTTCCTGGCCCTGGCCGCGGCCGTGGGCATGACCTTCACCTTGCTCCTGCTCTATCTCTTCCCGTCCTCGCGGACCCGGGACGTGGTCTGGGTGCTCTCCAGCCTCTCTTTGACGGTGCTCTACGGGATGGTCCGCTTCGCCGAGCCGGAGCGGCTCATCCGGCCGGACGCGCTCCAGGTGGTGGCCGAGTACCTGGCCTACCTCCAGGCGCCCACGGCCCAGTACTTCCCGTCCTGGTGGCTCACCGCGGCTCTGAAGGCCGCGGCCGCGGGCAAGGTCGCGGTCCTGGCGCGCAACGCGGCCCTGCTCTACGGCTCCGCGGTCCTGGTCTACGCCGGCCTGACGGCCCTGGCCGGCCGGGTCTACTTCGTCGGCTACTCGGGAGCGCAGGCGGGCCGCCAGCGCAGGCTGGAACTGCGCATCGCGCCCATGGCCGAGCGGCTTCTGGGCCTGCCCCGGGAGCTGGGAGCCCTGTTCTGGAAGGAGCGCCGGACCTTCTTCCGGGACGTGAAGCATTGGTCGCAGATTCTGCTGATCATGGGGCTGGTGTTCGTCTACCTCTTCAGCATCCAGCGCCTGCCCTTGGACAACGCGGACCTCAAGAGCCTGGTCTCTTTCCTCAACGTGGGCACGGCGGGCTTCGTCCTCGCGGCGCTGGGCCTGCGCTTCACCTACCCCGCCATCAGCCTGGAGGGCCGCTCCTGGTGGGTGCTGGGTTCCGCGCCGGTGAGCGTGGGAGCGATCATGCGCCAGAAGTTCCTCTTCTCCGTCATCCCCATGACCGCCATCGCCTTGGTCCTGAGCCTGGCCACCAACCATATCCTGCAGGCTGACGGCTTCTCGGCCGGGCTCTCCACCGGGGCCTTGCTGCTCATCACCTGGACCCTGGCGGCCATGGGCATAGGATTCGGCGCGATGTTCCCGATGTTCACGGTGGAGAACATCCACCAGATCGAGTCTTCCTTGGGGGGCTTCGTCTACATGGCTTCGGCCCTGGGCTATATCGGGGCCACCATCATGATCCTGGCCTGGCCCATGCAGATGCACTTCCAGGAGCGCTTCGGCCGCCCCGGGGCCTGGGACTGGAACCTGGTGGGCTACTGCGCGGCCCTGTACCTAGTCCTCAACGCCGCGGCCCTGGCCGTGCCCTGGTCATTGGGCCGCCGCACCTTGGAGCGCTATGAGCAATAAATTCGGGGACACAATACTCATTTCCCTGCTCGCCTTGTGCCTGCCCGCTTGGGCCGGCGAATCCGCCCCCGCCAAACCGCGGATCGCGGTAGTGCTCGACGACTTCGCCCTGACCTACAAGAAGAACGTCAAGGACGAGGCCTGGGAGGCGGTGAAGTGGCCCGTGACCTTCGCGGTCATGCCCACCTACAAGAGGAACAAGTACGGCTTCAATACCGTGGAGTCGGCCAAAAGGCTGTCGGCCGCGGGCCACGAGGTCATCATCCACTTCCCCTTCGACCCCTTCCTGAAGCTGGAGCTGCCCAAGGACAGGGTATCGGAGAGGGACTTGGCCGAGGTCCGCCGGCTCCTGGCCGAGAGCCTGCGCGACATGCCCGCGGCCAAGGGCATCAACAACCACCGCTCCTACGGCGCCACCAAGAACCGGCCGCTGATGGACGCCTTCATGAAGGAGCTCAAGGGCAAGGGACTCTACTTCCTGGACAGCCACGTCTCGCCCAAGAGCGTGGCCGGCGCGGAGGCACGCAAGGCCGGCTTCCGGGTGGCGGTCAACGACATCTTCCTGGAGTCTCCGCCGCGCTACGACAACAAGCCCTTCTGCGAGAAGATCATGAGGCAGGTCGCGGCCATGGCGCGCAAGCGCGGCTCAGCCGTGGTCATCGGGCACCACTACTTCCACGGGACCTACGACTGCCTGCAGGAGATGGTGCCCCATCTCCAAGCCGAGGGCTTCGAGTTCGTCTTCGCCTCCCAGCTGGCCAAATAGAATTCGGGGACACAAGACCTATATCAGGAATTAAGTCTTGTGTCCCCGAATTAAAGCTTGCCCGGAGAGGGAATCGAACCCACACGGCCTTGCGGCCAACGGATTTTGAGTCCGTCGCGTCTGCCAGTTCCGCCATCCGGGCGCGGCAGGGATTGTACTATTTTCCTAGGTGGAGTACTCCGCGTTGATGCGGATGTACTCATGGGTGAGGTCGCAGGTCAGGAACTCCAACTCAGCGCGGCCGCGGCCAAGGTCCACGCGAATCGAGTATTCCGGCCTCTGCATCAGCCGGTGCGCGGCCTTGCGGTCGAAAGCCAGGGCCCGGCCCTTGGCGAAGACCCGGTGCGGCCCGATGGCGATGCTGGCCCGGGCCGGGTCGAAGGGGAAGGCCGCCTTGCCCAGCGCGGCGAGGATCCGGCCCCAGTTCGGGTCGCAGCCGGCCCAGGCGGTCTTGACCAAGGGCGAGTTGGCTACGGAGCGCGCCGCGGTCGAAGCCTCGGCGGCCGAAGCCGCGCCGCGCACCTGCAGGCGCACCAGGTGCCGGGCGCCCTCCCCGTCGCGCACGACCTGCTCGGCCAAGGAGCGGCACACGCCGCGCAGGGCCTCGGAGAACGGACCTTGGACGCCGGCCAGGTCCGCGCCGCTGGCCCCGGAGGCCAGCAGCAAGACCGTGTCGTTGGTCGAGGTGTCGCTGTCCACGGAGATGGCGTTGAAGCTGGCGTCCACCGCCGGCTTGAGGAGGCGGCGCAAAGCCGAGGGCGCGGCCGCGACGTCCGTGAAGATGTAGGCCAGCATGGTGGCCATGTCCGGCTGGATCATCCCCGCGCCCTTGACCACGCCGGCGACGCAGACCCGCCGTCCGTTCCTGGAGAATGAGGCCGAAGCCAGCTTGGGCCTGAGGTCCGTGGTCATGATGGCCCGGCCGAAGGCGCGCAGGGCCGGCTCTCCGGAGCGCAGGCCCTCGGCCAGGCCGGGCACGGCGGCTACGACCTTCTGGGCCGGAAAGGGGACGCCTATGATGCCGGTGGAGGAGGGCAGCACGGAGCCCGGCGCGACGCCCAGCTGACGGGCCAAGGCCGCGCAGCAGGTCTCGGCGGCCCTGACTCCGGCCGGTCCGTTGCCGGCGTTGGCGTTGCCCGAGTTGACCAGGACCGCGCGCAGGCGGCCGCGGGAGAGCACCAGACGGGCGCGGCCGACCAGGACCGGGGCCGCGGCGGCGCGGTTGCGGGTGAAGACCGCGGCGGCGGCGGCGCCTTGCGGCGCTTCGGCCAAAGCCAGGTCCGGCCTGCCGCTGGCCTTGATCCCGGCCAGGCCGCAGGAGAAGCGGAAGCCTCGCGGCAGGCAGACCCGCTGCCGAGGACCGCGGATCCTCATATGCGCGAGAGGCTGCGGCGCGCGGACTTCTTGTCGTCGAACTCCAGCCGGGACAGGCTGGGCAGCCGGCCCCGGATCATGGCGATCTCGTCGCACTCGTCGCGGCGGCGGCAGTCCTTGCAGTCCTTGTAGATCTTGTCCGGCAGGCGCGCGCGCGCGACCTCCGCGAAGCCCAGCGCCTTGAAGAAGACCGGGATGCGGGTGAAGAGGCAGACGCAGGGCAGGCGGTGCTGGTCGGCTTCCGCGAGCATGGCGTCGATGATCATTCCGCCGATGCCGTGCCTGCGGTAGCGGGGCCAGACCGCGATGGAGCGCACCTCGCCCAGGTGGATGCCGTAGAAGTGCAGGGCGCCGCAGCCCATGATGCCCTTGCCGTCCTCGGCCACGGTGAAGTCGCGGATGTTCTCGCAGATCTCGGGCAAGGTGCGGGCCAGCAGGCTGTAATCGCGGGCGTACTCGAAGATGAGGCCGTGGATGGCCCCCGCGTCGGGCAGCACGGCCTTGCGCACGCGCACGAATTCGGGCCTAGAGAGCTTCATCGAGGGCCGCCACCACTTCGTCGATCTGGCCGCGCCTGATGATGTAAGGCGGCAGCAAGCGCAAGGTCGTGCCGTGGGTCCGGTTGATGATGATGCCGCGCGCGAGCAGCCGCTTCTGCACGGTCTTGGCGACGCCCTCATCCTTAAGTTCCAGGGCCAGCATCAGGCCCAGGCCGCGCGCCTCCTTGACCGCGTCGTGCTTGGCGGCCAGGGCTTGCAGGCGGGAGAGGAAGTAGGAGCCCAGCTCCCGCGCGCGGGCGAGGAGACGGTCGCGCTCCAGGACCGCGAGGACTTCGAGCGCCACGGCGCAGGCCAGGGGCCCGCCGCCGAAGGTGGTTCCGTGCATGCCGGGCGTTATGGCGCGCGCCACGCGGTTGGTGGCCAGCACCGCGCCCAAAGGCAGGCCGGCGGCCAAGGGCTTGGCGAGGGTCACCAGGTCGGGCTTGATGCCGGAGTGCTGGAAGGCGAACATGCGTCCCGTGCGGCCCAGGCCGCATTGGATCTCGTCGCAGATCAGGAGCGCGCCGGTCTTGCGGGTCAAGCGCCGGGCTTCGCGCAGGAACCCTCGGCTGACGGGGCGGATTCCGCCTTCGCCCTGCACGGGCTCCACGCACACGGCGCAGACCTTGGCGTCGAATTTGCGGCGCAGGTCCGCCACGTCGTCGAACCTGACGAAGGACACCCCCGGCATCGTCGGGGCGAAGGGCTCGCGGTACTTGGCCGTGAAGGTGGCCGCCACCGCCCCCATGGTCCGGCCGTGGAAGGCGTTCTCCAGGGCCAAGAAGCGCACTCGGCCGCGCTGATGCTCGGCCCGGGCGAAAGCGCGGGAGAACTTGAACGCCGCCTCAATGGCTTCCGAGCCGCTGTTGCAGAAGAAGGCGCGGTCCAGGCCGCTGAGCGCGGCGAGCCGCTTGGCCAGCAAGGACTGGAAGGGGGTGTAGAAGAGGTTCGAAGTATGCACCAGGCGCGTGGATTGCTCGCGCAGCACGCGGGTGACGGCGGGATGCGCGTAGCCCAGGGCCATGACTCCGATGCCGGTGACGAAGTCCAGATAGCGCTTGCCGCCGGGGCCGTAGAGGTAGGCTCCGCGGCCATGCGAGAGCGCGATCTGGTAGCGGTCATAGGTCTGGATGAGGTGCTTTTTCTCCGCCTTCTGCAAAGACGCTAATGTCATGAGAGTCTGACCTCCGTTCCGTCCTTGAGTCCTGAGCCGAATAGGCCGCTCAGGAGTCCGGCCTGGGCCGCAGGCATGATGCGTACTCTCACCACTCCGCCCTGGAGCGCGTCCTGGCAGGCCCGCAGTTTGGGGAGCATGCCGCCCTTGATGACTCCGGCTGAGACCATGGCGGGGATCTGCGCCGCGGCCAGAGATCCGATGACCGCTCCGTCGGCCCCCTTGACTCCGGCCACGTCGGTGAGGAAGACCAAGACGTCGGCCTTGCAGGCCGCGGCCGCGGCTGCGGCCAGGGAGTCCGCGTTGACGTTGTAGTATTCGAACTCCGGGCCCATGGCCACTGTGCTCATGACCGGGACCGCGCCCGCGGCCCAGAGCGCCTCGATCCAGCGCGGGTCGGCGGACTCGATCTCGCCGACAAAGCCGAGGTCTCCTTTGGGGTGGGACTTCTTCCGGACTTTGAAGGCCGCGCCGTCGCCGCCGCAGAGGCCCACGGCGGGCCGGCCCGCCGCGAGTATGGCGGCCACCAGCTTCTTGTTCACGATCCCGGCCAGGACCATGAGGGCGGCGTCGCGGGTCTCCGCGTCGGTGACGCGCAGGCCGTCCACGAACTGGGCCTGCTTGCCCAGCCGGCCGAGCAGGCGGGTGAGGGCCGCGCCGCCTCCGTGCACGACCAGGACCTGGTGGCCAAGGCCCGCCAAAGCCGCTGCGGAGCCGGCGCACTGGCGCAGCGTGGCGGGCTCGTCTATGGCCGCGCCGCCGATCTTGACGACGAGTCTCATCGCAGCCCGGCGTCCTCTGCGAGGCCGCACATGACGTTCAT
>JAQUNT010000092.1 GCA_028717525.1 Elusimicrobiota bacterium | reverse complement strand
GGCCCTCGGCCTCGCGGACCCCGCAGGCCAGGGACGCGAGTTCCGGGTCCTCGCGGAGCCGCCGCTCGACCAAGGCCGAAGCGTCGGTCTCGGCGGAGTGGAGCTGGCCGGGCCGGGCCGCCGCAACGCGCTGCCCCTGCCGCCCGGCCAGAGCCAAGGCCCCGCGCAGCCGCCCGGCGAAAGCCTCGGGAGCATATAGGCGCCGGTAGAGCCCGGCCAGCCCGCGCAGGAGCTGGTCCTGGGTCATGCGCTTGGGAACCACGTTGGTGGTCCAGGGCAGTCCCGGCGCGGTCGCGCCCCAGCGCAGCCGCCCCTCGGCCTGGAACCTGCGGTGCAGGGGCGTGCCGCTGGTCAGGACCAAGGGCCCGATCTGCGCCAGCGGCAGAGGGACCCGGCCGATGAACTCCTCGTGCCGGCCGAAGGTCCCCGCGTCGTCGCAGTCGAAGCCCACGATCAGGCTGGCGACGGCGTCGATGCCGTGGCGCAGGAACGCCCTCAAGGCCTCGGCCAGGTCCACGCCCAGGCTGCGGCGCTTGCCCGCCTCGGCCAGCCCGGCCTGGTCCGGCGTCTCCACCCCGACGTAGGCGTGCGCGATACCGGCGCGGACGGCCAAGGACAGCAGTTCCGGGTCGCGCCCGTCTGCGGGGGTCATCTGGGCCCAGAAGCGGACCGCGCCTCCCCTGCGGCGCCGGCTCCAACCCCCCACGGCTTCCAGCAGCTCCTTGGCCGCGCCGGGCTCGGCCGCCAGGTTGTCGTCGCTCAGGAGCACGCCGCGATAGCCCCGGCGGCGGAGCTCGTCGAGCTCCGCGAGCACGCGGGCCGCGGGCTTGCGGCGCACGCGGCGGCCGTAGTAGCGGATCACCTCGCAGAAGCCGCATTCGTTGGGGCAGCCCCGGGAGGCCTGGACCGCGGCGATCCAGGCCCGGTCGTTCGGGTAGAGGTCCCAGCGCGGCAGGGGAGAGCGCTCGAGCTCCGCGGGGGGCCCGAGGTACTCCTCCTTCCAGCGGCCGGACCGCAGGTCCGCGAAGACCTCGTCGGCCGCGGACTCGAACTCGCCCCTGAAGAGGATGTCGCAGTGGGGCCGCACCGCCTCAGGCGAGAGGGTGGCGAAGGGCCCCCCCACGGCCACGGTCTTGCCCCGGCGCCGGTACTCCGAGGCGAGCTCGCGCATCCGCGCGAACTGCATGCTGTTGCAGGTGATCCAAACGTGCTCGGCGGGATGCTCCAGGTCCGCCGGGGCGATCCTCTCGTCGCAGAGTTCGACCGGGAAGTCGTCCGGAGCGAAAGCCGCCAGCGTGGGCAAGGCGAGGCTGGCTATGCTGGCGGCCGGCCGGGCGCCCCCAGCGCCCAGGACGTCGGCCTCGAACTGGCTCTGGGCCCCGCAGTCCGGGCTGACGATATAGAGGCGCGCCATCCTGATATGATGGCTTGTAGCGGTGCCACGGGTCAACTTTTTTAACTTTCTCGCGCGAGGTCATTCCCGGGCTGGACAAGCGCTATAATCCCTGCGTGACCGCGAAGCTCGCGCTCCATATCGGCCAAGCCGGCTTCGAGACCTTCATGGCCAAGGAGGCCGGCCGCGCCCTGGAGAAGGGCCCGGGCTGGATACTAGCCCGGGACAGCGGCCAGGAGCCGTGCTTCGCCCACCTCTGCCTCCTGGAGCCCGTGGAGCTCAAGGCCGGCTCGGTCAACGCCCTGGCCGGCAGCGCGGCCGACTACTTCCTCCAGACCAGCGTGGGCGAGCGCTACGAGCGACCCTGGCCCCTCTGCTTCGAGTCCGCCCGGCTCGAAGGTTTGGCCGCGCGCTGCCGCAGCGTGGCGGAGGCTTTCCGCCTGCGCGTCCGGCGCATGAGCCGGGTCATGAAGCTCGCCCAGGAGGGCCGCCCGGACCGCGGTGAGAGCCGCGGACTCTTCGTCTTTCTCACGGATTTCGACCGCGCCTTCGCCGCGCGCCTCGTCCGCGCCGGAGGCCAGCGCCGCATGGCCGACGACCCGCGGGCCCCCTCCCGCTCCTACCTCAAGGTCGAGGAGGCCTATCTCGTGCTGGGCGAGGCGCCGCGGCCCGGCCAGACCGTGGCGGACCTCGGCGCGGCGCCGGGCGGCTGGAGCTACAGCGCGGCCAAGCACGGCGCGCGCGTGCTGGCCGTGGACAACGGCCCCTTGAAGGGCGGCGCGGCCGGCAACCCCGCCATCGAGCACCGCGCGGCCGACGCCTTCAAGTTCCGCCCCCGAATCCCGATGGACTGGCTCTTCGGCGACCTTCTCGACGAGCCGCGCAAGGTCCTGGCTTTGGTCAGGCTCTGGGTCGAGAACCGCTGGTGCGCGCGCTTCATCGTCAACCTCAAGTTCGGACGCGGCGACCCCCTGGCCCTGCTGCAGAAGGTCCTCTCCCCCCGCGCCGGCATCGCCTCGCGCTGCGCGGTGCTGCGCGCGCGGCACCTCTACCACGACCGGGAAGAGCTCACCGTCGTGGGCCGCCTGAAGGCCCGCTGAGCGCCCCACCCTCGCCTGTCCCGCGCGAGAGTCAGAAAACCGTCAGCAAATTGATATAATGTCTCTTCGTTCGAGAGCAGCGGAGGCCTTTTGGTCAAAACTTTTATCATTGTTCTCATCGCCGTCGCCATCGGAGGCACGGGCAACGTCCTGCTCTCCAAGGGGATGCGCACCATCGGGGACATGACCGAAGCTGGGCCCGGGATGTTCCTGCCCATGGCCTGGCGCGCCGTCACCAACCAGTGGGTGCTGCTGGGCGTGGCCCTGCAGGCCACCTTCTTCTGCACCTACCTGACCCTCCTCTCCCGGGCCAAGATCACGGTGGTCCTGCCCTTGACCGCGATGGACTACGTGGTGGTGGCCCTGCTGGCCCAGGCCGTGCTGGGCGAGGCGGTCAGCCTCGCGCGCTGGACCGGCATCGGCTTCGTGACCGCGGGCGTCCTGCTCATCTCCCGGACCTAGGCTCCTCAGCCTCGGCCTGGGCGGCCAGGGCCGCGGCGCGCACCCGCGAAGGCCCGTGGCTCTTGCGGCACAGCGCGGGAAACGCGCACCAGCTGCAGATCCCGTGTTCCCCGTCCTCCGGCGTGATGGGGAAGCGGCCGGCGCGCAGCCGGCGCAGCCGGGCCGCGACCGCCTCCAGGAAGGCCTGGCGGTCCTCCCGGATGCGCTGCGCCTCGTGGAGCCGGCAGCGCGGACGGCCGTTGGCCTCCGGAGAGTCCTCCAGCGCGTAGAGGCAGGCGCTCTCCAGTTCGCCGCCGCCCGCCGCGCGGCGCCCCAGCTCCGCGTAGAGCGGCAGCTGGTGCAGCCGGCCCCGCGCAACCAGCCGGCCGAGGTCGCCCGTCCGGCTCCAGCGGGTCTTATAGTCCACCACGCGCCAGGCGCCGTCGCGGCCCCGGTCGATGCGGTCCGCGATGCCGTGGAACTTCACTCCCGCCAGCTCCTCGGGCCGGGGCTCTGCGGCCTCGCCCTCGAGATGCTCCTCGAAGAGCGCCGGCCGCAGGCCGGTGCGCAGGGCTTCCTGCCGGTCCCAGGCCAGGAAATCGCGCAGGTTCTCCGCGACCGCCGCGCGCACGGCCTGCCAGAGCACGGGGTAGACGCCCGTCTCCCGCCAGCCGCGCTCGGCGAAGACCGCCTCGACGCAGGCCTCCAGGCGCGGCCCCCAGTCCTGTTCCGGATCCCAGAGCGAGGCCGGAGCCCCCCGGTAGAAGCGCTCCAGGATCTCATGGTAGATGCGGCCGCGCAGGGACGCGGGCACCTCGCCCAGGCGCGCCGCATCCTCGGGCTCCCCCAGGTCCAGGACGCGGGCGGCGAAGAACTGGAAAGGACAGGCGGCGAAGCTGTCCAGTGCGCTGGGCGAGAGTCCCTTGCGCGCCAGGGCCTTGAGGAACTCCCGGGGCGGCCCGGCCAGGCCGTCGAACGGCCCGGGCCGGCCCCAGGACGCGAGCGCGGAGGCGCGCTCCAGGACCGCGTCGAGGAGCCCGGCGTCCGCGATGGTATCCGGCAGGCGGCCTTCCGCGCCGCAGCCCGCCAGGGCCAGGCGCAGCACCAGTTCCTGCGGCGAAGCCGCACCTCCTTCCAGCCCGGCCAGCTTGGCCGCGGGCTGGCGCGACACGGCCCGCACCGCGCCGCCGGCAAAGTCCAGGCCGGCTACGCGGCAGAGCTCGCGCAGATAGAGCGAAGGGACCTGGGCGCGGCCGGCCTCGTCGGACCGGGGGAAGACGCAGAAGAGCCGTTCTTTGGCCGAAGCCGTCATCAGGTAGAAGAGCAGGCGCTCCTCCTCGTGGCCCGCGGCCTTCTGCGCGATCCAGTAGCCGGCGGGATGGCGCAGGGAGGCGCGCGCGTGGTCGCGCAGGAGCGGGTCTTCCAGCACGGTGCGCGGGAAGAGCCCTTCCTTGAGCCCGATGAGGATGAGGGCCCGGAAGCCCTCCCCCCGCGCGTCCATGGCGTCGCGCACGCGCACGCCCGTTCCGGGACTTCCCATGTCGAGGGAGGCGCGGCGCAGCTTGTCCGCGAGGGTCTCGAGGAACGAGGCGGCGTCGCAAGGCTCCTGCAGGAGGTCGAAGGCTTCCAGGGAGCTGAGCTCGGCCATGAGGGCCCGCCAGACCGCGAGCTCGCGGGAGTCAGCGTCCTCGGGCAGGCGCAGGCGCCGCTCCAGAAGCCCCCGCGCCCGGCGGGCCCGGTCCGACCAGGACTGGCCCGGGAGCTCCGCCAGCTCCTCGCGCAGGCCGGAGACGAGCTCCCACAGCGCGCTCACCTCCTCTTGCGGGACGAGCCAGCCCGGTCCGCCGTCGCGGACTTCCTCGGGACGCAGCTGGACCGGACCGGAGGCGCGCTTCTCCAGCTTGCCGCGCCACTGCAGCCACCCGGCGCGGATGCCCAGGCGAGCGATGAGCAAGCGCCAGTGCCGCACCGGAACCGGGCCGCGGAAGTAGGGCGAGGAGAAGATGTCCGACACCACCTCGGCCGGGAAGTCGCGCTGGCGCAAGGATAGGAGGTTCAACGCGCATTTGGCCAGGGGCTGGCGCAGCAGGGGCTCTCCACCGGTGATGTGCAGCGGGATGTCGTTCTCGCGAAAGACCTCCGCGATCGCGTTGCGATAGGGCTCGAGGGTGCGCGCGACCACGCCGATGTCGTCGTAGGAGTAGCCTTCGTTCTCCCCGAGGCGCAGGACCTCCTTGGCCGCAGCCCAGGCCTCGTCGCGCGCGCCCGAGGCGCTGATGACGGTCAGCGGCGCCGCCTCGGGCTTGGCCGCGGGGTCGAAGAGGCCGTCCAGGGCCCGGTCCAGGGCGGGCCGGCGCGCCGCGGGGCGTGGGACCGCCTCGGCCCCGTGAGACATGAGCTTCTGCTCGAAGAAGGGCTCCGCGAAGCGGAAGGCCGGGTGGCCCTTGCGGAACGGGAAATAGAGGCGGGTGGGGCAGCGGGAGCAGACGGCCTCGAAGAAGTCCAGCTGGAGGCCGGTGAGGTCGTAGAAGCCGTAGTAGAGCACCTCCTTGAAGCTCCCCAGCAGCTCCGAGGCCTCGGCGCGCTCCGCCGCGAGCCGGACGGCCTGCGCGGGCGAGGCCACGCCCAGCTCGGCCAAGCGCTCCTCGTAGCGGCGGCCGAGTTCCAGCAGGGACTCCAGACGCTCGCGCTCCTCGGGCTGCTTGACGAGCTCCTCCCCGAATACCTCCGCGACCGTTTCGGCGCGGACCCCGGCGTCCATGAGGTCGCGCAGGCTGGAGCGCAGGGCGCCGGCCAAGGCCCGGGGCCGGGCCTCGCCGCCGAAGACCCGGCCCAGACCGGGCCGCGCGCTGAGCAGAGAGTCCACCACCCGGTCGTGGAACACGGGGTCCGAGATGAGCCGCTCCTCGCCCCGGCAGTCCTCGGTGACCGCCCAGGCCAGGCTGTGGAAGGTGTGGAAGTGGAAGCCCAGCAGGGGCAGGTCCTTCTCGACCGCGGCCAGGCGCTCCAGCCGGTCGGCCATGAGGCGCGACGGAGCGACCACGGCCACGGGCTCTTTACAGGCCGCGAGCTCTCCGAGGCGCGCGACGAAGGCCTCTTCCAGGTCCGGGTGGAAGGGACCGTAGAAGACCTTGAGCATATGTGAGATGGTACCAAACCGGAGGCGGGAGGAATCCGCCCGCGGCGCCGGCAGGACCCGCGCCCGACGAATTAAGTATTGTGTCCCCGAATTCGGCCCCGAATTCGGCCGCCGGATTTACTAAGATGTCTCCAACATGAGCACGATCCCGACCACGCCCCCCTCCGGCTTCCGCGACTTCCTCCCCGATTCCTGCGCCCTGCGCGCCCAGGTCATCGAGACCATCTCCCGGGTCTACCGCTCCTACGGCTTCTGCCCCATCGACACCCCGGCCGCCGAGGACCTCGCCATGCTCATGGGGAAGGCCGGCGGCGAGAACGAGAAGCTCATCTTCAAGATCATGAAGCGCGGCGAGAAGCTCGACCTCTCCAAGGGCGCCGGCGAGCTCGCGGACATGGGCCTGCGCTTCGACCTCACTTTGCCCCTGGCGCGCTACTACAGCCGCTACCGCGGCGTTCTGCCCACGCCCTTCAAGGCCTTCCACATCGGCCCGGTCTGGCGCGCGGAGCGCGCCCAGAAGGGCCGCTACCGCGAGTTCATCCAGTGCGACGCGGACATCCTCGGCTCGGATAGCGTGCAGTGCGAGATCGAGGTCGTCTCCGCGGTGCTCACGGTCTTCAAGCAGCTCGGCCTGGACGCCCCGGCCGTGCTGCTCAACGACCGCCGCATGATCTTCGCGCTGTGCGACCACTGGAAGATCCCCGAGGACCGGCGCGGCGCGCTCTGCATCGCCCTGGACAAGCTCGACAAGGTGGGAGCCGAGGCCGTGCTCGCCGACCTCGCCGAGCTGCTGGGAGGCGCCGTCCCCGAAGACCTGGCCGCCTTCGTGCAGGGCGGCGAGACCGACCTCGATTTCCTCAAGACCGTCGCCCCGGAGCCCATGGCCGGCCTGCTCCAGATCCGCGACACCTTGGCCCAGGTCTCGGACTCCTACGGGCCTTTCACCATCTCGCCCAGCCTGGTGCGGGGCCTCGATTACTACACCGGCACCGTCTTCGAGTTCCGCTCGCCGGGCCTGGCCGGCTCCATCGGCGGCGGCGGGCGCTACGACCGGCTCACCGAGCAGTTCGGCGGGGCCAAGACCCCGGCCTGCGGCCTCTCCATCGGCTTCGAGCGCCTCATGCTGGTGATGGAGGAGGCCGGCGGGGCCAAGGCCTCGGGCCCGGACGCCTGCCTGACCGTGTTCTCCGACGAGCTGCGCCTGCAGACCCTCGGCCTGGCCAAGCGGCTGCGCGCCGCCGGCCTGAGCGTGGACGTCTATCCGGGGACCGGCAAGCTCAAGGCCCAGTTCAAGTACGCGGACGCCGTCAAGGCGCGCTACGCTCTGGTGCTGGGGCCCGACGAAGCCGCGGCCGGCAAGGTCAAGGCCAAGGAGCTCGCCACCGGCGCCGAGGCCGCGTTCGGCATCGAGGAGCTCCTGGCGAGGCTGGCCAAGCCCTGAGGGGCGGGAGGACCGCATGAACAGCGTGAAGATTACGGTCGCGTCCGAGGCGCAGGCGTCCCGGCTGGAGCTGTTCGTCCGCATCGTCTGGGGCTCCATCGTGGGCTTCGTGCTCGGCTTCATCGGCATCGGGGCCAGCGTGGCCTTGGTCGTGCAGTGGTTCCACATCCTCTTCCTGGGCCGGCGCCAGGCCGGCCTGCAGAAGTTCATCAACGCCTACGGCGTGGCCATGGCGCAGCTGAAGTTCTACTGTCTGCTCACCACGGACGAAAGGCCCCC
>JAQUNT010000091.1 GCA_028717525.1 Elusimicrobiota bacterium | reverse complement strand
AAGGCCGCTTTCTTCAAGGTCCAGCAGGCCTGGTGCGGCCAGGACCTGGCTCCGGCGCGGCCCCTGGTCTCGGACGGGGTCATGGCGCGCTTCACGGTCCAGCTGGAGATGCTGAAGGCCGACGGCAAGCGAGACCGCATGGACCGCCTCGAGGTCCGGGAGGCGCGCCTGCTGGAGGCCGAGTCCGGCCCCCGGTCCGACACTTTGCACGTCTGCCTGCGCGCCTCGGCCGTGGACTCGCAGGTCTCGCTCGCGGACGGCTCCCTGGTAGGCGGCAGCGGGCAGCCGGAGGAATTCAGCGAGGTCTGGTCCTTCCTGCGGCGGCGCGAAGCCGGGACCGCTCCCGACTGGCTGCTCTGCGAGATCACCCAGCTCTGCGAGTGGTCGCCGCGCAGGCCGGGCCGCGACGTGCCCGGCTGGGCCGAGCTGTGCGCCCGGGACCCGGGCCTCGACGCGCAGTCCTTGGAGGACCGCGCCTCCGTCATCTTCTGGCGCTGGCTCTACGCCCTGCGCCGGTCCGACGCCGGGCTCATGCGCGGCGCGGCCTGCGACAGCTTCTGCGCCCAGCTGGCCGAGCGCCTGAGGGACCGGCCGGCCCGGTACCAGGACCCGGCCGCGGGAAGGGTCACGCTGCTGGCCGTGGAGCCCGGCGGCGAGCTGGACCGGGCCCATGTCGGGGTCAAATGGTCGGCCGCGGACGCGGTGCTCGAGCACGTGTTCGTGCTCGCGCGGAACCCCGCGGGGGACGAGCGCGGCTGGGTCCTGCTCGAGATCGTGCCCGCGGGCCTTTGGAGGAGGCCGGCGGCCTCTTTGACCGCCGCGCCGCAGGGGCCTGAGGCCGCCGACTGGGGCGCCGCCCTCTCCCCGGCCGACGCCTTGGCCGCCTTGGTCTCGGTCATCACCGTGGACGGCAAGGTCGACGAAAAGGAGATGGCCTGCCTGCAGTCCTACGCCAAGAAGCGGCGCATCCCCCCGGACGCGGCCGAGCGCGTCATCGCCGCGGCCAACGCCGGGGCCCTGGAGATCCCCGCGCCCCAGGAGCCGGCCCAGGTCCAGGCCGTCCTGCGCGGACTCATCCGCATGAGCCTGGCCGACGGCGCCATCACCGACTCCGAGCTCAGGCTCATCAACTCCTTCGCCGCGGCCCGCTCCTTGTCCGTAGAAGACGTGCGCGGCGCGATCGCGGAGCAGCGCGCCGCCCTTTACCGGCAAGCCCAGAAAGCTCTGTCCGCCCTCTGACCATGCCCTGATCCGGGTACCGGCCGAAGTCCTAGCGGCCGGCGCCCGCGTTGAGGGACTGGACGGCGGTGAAGAGCTGCTCGTCCTCCGTCTCCGCGTGCTGGCAGAGGGCTTGGCTGAAACGGTGCAGCTCCTCGTTGATGCGCGCTGCCGCCTCGGGCTGCAACGGGAACATGTGCTCGCAGAGGAGCTGGGTGATGCCCTCCATCTGAGCCAGCAGGCCGGCATGCTCGGTCCGCAGCCGGGCGACCAGGGCCTTATGCTCCGGAATGCCGCGACTCTCCAGGATGGGGAACAGGAGCTCCTCCTCGTTGCGGAAATGCTCGGGCAGCTCCTTGGCGAAGGCCTGCTCCAGATTCCGGATCTCAACGAACCACTTCTTCTCGTCGTTGATCTTGACCGCGATCTGCTCGAGCACATAGAGCCGTTCCTTGATCACGCCGTGATAGCGCGTGGCCTTGAGCGCGGGATCGACCGGCATCTCCTCTTCTTCCCCTTTGCCGTCCTTCTGGTCATTCATGACTGCCTCCCGGGCTCACTTCATGCGGTAGACCGGCACCGCCGCGCTCTTGCCCTTGGCCTTGACGCGGTCGTGAAAAATGAAGAGCCGCCGGTTGGCGGCGTTGAGGCGCGCGTGGACCGCTTCGGAGACGAACATGGCGCCGGGCTCGGCCGCGGTCTGCACGCGGGCCGCGGTATTGACCACGTCTCCGATGACGGTGCGGTCCTTGCGCTCGATGGCCCCGATGTCGCCCTGCAGGACCCGGCCGGAATTGGCCCCGATGCGGACTCGGACGGGCTGGCGCCCCTCGCAGCGGCGCCGGCGGTTCATCCTGGCCAGAGCCGAAAGGATGATCCGGCCGGCGCGGACCGCGTCGTTGGCGTCGACGAACACGGCCATGACCGCGTCGCCGATGAACTTGTCGATGTCGCCTGCGCATTCCTTGGTGATGACCTCGCAGATGCCGAAAACCTCGTTGAGCAGGGCCACGACCTCGCGGGGCGGCGAGGACTCGGAGAGGGCGGTGAAGCCCACCACGTCGAGGTAAAGGACGGTCAGCTCGCGCATCTCGGAGCGCGCCCCGCGCGCGCCGCGGCGCGACTGGTCGCGCACCTGGTCGTATGTGGAGGATGAGACGTAGCGCCGGATGAGCTTGGCGAACTTCTCCTGCAGGACGCGCAGCTCCTCTTCCTTGGAGATGTCGCGGAAGACCTCGATGCCGGCGAAGACGCGGCCCTGCCCGTCGCGCAGGGCCGCCACGTGGGTCTGGGTGGGGAGGCGCCCCCCGCCCTTGTGCAGGGGATAGACCTTGGCCTCGTGGGGCTTGCCGGTGAGCAAAGTGCCCAATAGCGGGCAGCCCGACTTGCAGAGCAGGCGGCCGTTCTCGTCGATGTGGCTGAGGATGCCCTCGGAGCAGCGCCGGCCCAGGACCTGGCGCCGGGGATAGCCGGTGATGAGCTCAGCCCCGCGGTTCCAGAAGACGATGCGCCGCTGCCGGTCCACGATGTAGACGCCGTCGTAGAGGCTGTCCAAGGCCGCGGCCATGGTGGTGCGCGGCCGGCGGATGTATTCCAGAGACAGGGCGTCGCTCGCGAGCCTCATTGCGCCTCTTTGAGCAGCTTGTCGATCTTGCCGTGGTGGTCGGCGGTCTCGTCGAGGAGCTGCTTCATCAGCTCCTGGAACTCCTGGTTCTGGGTCTCGACGATGTTTCTGAAGCTGCTCTCGATGATGGAGCTCTCGATGTCCCGGGCGACGCCGATCAATTGCCGCCGCGGCAGCGCTCCCTTGAGGGCGCGCTCCTGGTTCCACTTGATCCCCTTGATGAAGGTCCGGATGGCCACGGCGTTGAAAGGCCGGCCCGGCCGGAAGTCCTCCGGCCGGGTCGCGAAGAGCTTCTCCATCTGGGCCACGATCTGCGCGTGGTTGGCTTCCTGCTTGGACAGGTCCTGCCAGAGCTCCGCGTCCTGAGGGGAGATGTTGGCGCAGACCGTGTAGAATTCCGAAACGGCCAGCTCGGCGTCCTTCATGGCCGCCATGGTCTCCGCGATCTGCGCCTGCTGTCTAGGCTCCATAAGCCGGGTTTGCGGAATTCTAGCGGTTTTGCGGCAGTATGGAAAGCCGGAACTGAGATCCGTCGATCCCGGCGTTCTATTGACTCCGCAAGCCCCGTGTGCTATCATCTCAATGCGGGGTAGAGCAGCCCGGTAGCTCGCAAGGCTCATAACCTTGAGGTCGGTGGTTCAAATCCACCCCCCGCAACCATTTAGAGTTTCGAACCCGTAACGAGAAATGTCGGGACCTTGACCCGCCGAAAGGCGGGTTTCGTGTTTGTAGGGGTGTCAGCCATATGGCCGTCCTGCTGAGCTGCCAGGGTCTTTCCAAGAGCTTCGGAGCCCGCCCGCTCTTCGAGGGCCTTTCCTTCGGGATCGCTGCCGGCGACCGCACCGGGCTCATCGGGCCCAACGGCGCGGGCAAGTCGACTCTCCTGAGGATCCTGGCGGGCCGGGAGACTCCGGACAGCGGCGCGCTGTCCTCGCGGCGCGGCCTGAGCGTGGGATATCTGCCCCAGCAGGAGCGCTTCGAGGATCCCGGCCCGGGACTCAGCGTGAGCGCGGAGCTCAGCCGAGCCCTCCGGGGCCTTTCCCTGCAGGACCACGAGATCGATAGGCGCGTGGCCGCCGGGCTCAGAGAGGCGGGGTTCCCGGACCCTCAGCAGCCGGTCTGCGTACTCTCCGGCGGCTGGCGCAAGCGGCTCGCCCTACTCGGCCGGGTGCTGCGCGAGCCGGACCTGCTGCTCATAGACGAGCCGACCAATCACCTCGACCTGGAGGGAGTGCTTTGGCTCGAGGACCTGCTTTCCGGCGTGAGGTTCTCATTCCTCGTGGTCACTCACGACCGCCGCTTCCTGGAGCGCGTCAGCAACCGCGTCATCGAGTTGAACCAGCGCTACCCCGAGGGCCACTTCAGCAGCGCGGGCAATTACAGCCGCTTCCTTGAGAACCGCGAGGCCCTGTTCGCCGCCCAGGAGGCGCAGGAGGACTCGCTGCGCAACACGGTGCGCAACGAGATCGAATGGCTGCGCAAGGGCCCCAAGGCCAGAACCACCAAGCAGGCGGCCCGCATTGACCGCGCCGGGGAGCTCAGCGCCCAGCTCGACGAACTCAAGTACCGCAACGCCCAGGGGCGCGCCGCGGATATCGATTTTTCAGGCAGCGGGCGCCAGACCAAGCGCCTGCTGGAGGCCGTCGCAATCGAGAAAAGCCTGGGGGGCCGCAAACTCTTCGGACCGCTGAGCCTCTCCCTGGGCCCAGGCGACAAGCTGGGCCTGATCGGCGAGAACGGCAGCGGCAAGAGCACCTTGCTCAAGCTGCTGGCGGGAGAGCTCGAGCCGGACTCAGGCCGGCTCAAGCCGGCCGACGGGCTGCGGGTGGCGAGCTTCGACCAGCACCGCGAGCAGCTCGACCTGAGCCTCAGCCTGCGCCGGGCGCTCTGCGAGAACGGGGACCACGTGGAGTACAAGGGCAGCCGCATCCACGTCCGCGGCTGGGCGGCGCGATTCCTCTTCCGCCAGGAACAGCTCGACTTCCCCTTGAGCCGCCTCTCCGGCGGCGAACAGTCCCGCGTGCTCATCGCCCGGCTGATGCTCAAGCCCGCTGACCTGCTGCTTCTGGACGAACCCACCAACGATCTGGACCTGCTGTCGCTGGAGGTGCTGGAATCCAGCATGCGGGAATTTTCGGGGGCGCTGGTGCTGGTGACCCACGACCGCTACCTGCTGGACCAGGTGAGTAGAGGACTCTTGGCCCTGGACGGCAAGGGTCACGCAGGCTTCTTCGCCGACCTCTCCCAATGGGAAGATTGGAGGCAGCGGCAGCGCGACGTCCCCGCTGCCGCGCAGCCGGCGGGACCCGCCGCAAGCCCTTCCGCGCCTGGGCTCACCAAGAAGGAGCTCCGGGAGCTGCGCGGCATGGAGGCCGCCATCCACGCAGCCGAGCAGAAAGCCGCCGCGGCCCGTCTGGCGCTGGAGGACCCGTCCGTGGCCACGGACGCGGCCGAACTCGGCAAACGGCAGGAAAGCCTGGAGGCGGCTCTGGGGAGCATTGAAACGCTCTTCACGCGCTGGGAAGAGCTCGCAGCCAGGCGCTCCCCGAGCCGCTAGCGACCAGGCCGCAAGGCGCTAGCCCCGGTAGCCGCCGCCGGGCCTGCGCTTGAACCCGCCGGGCTTGCTCTTGAGATCGCCGGGCCTGCGTCCACCGCCCGGGCCCCCCGCGTTCCACTTCTTCTTGTCCGGGGGGCTGTGCATCTTGTCCCAAGGCTTCTTTTCCCAAGGCTTCTTGGCGCCGAAACCGGGTTTGCGGTCCTTGTCCCAGGGCTTCCTCGCCCAGGTTTTTTTGTCGCCGAAGCCGGGTTTCTTGTCCTTGTCCCAGGGCTTCTTCTCCCAGGGCTTCTTGGCGCCGAAGCCGGGCTTGCGGTCCTTGTCCCAGGGCTTCTTCTCCCAAGGCTTCTTGGCGCCGAAGCCGGGCTTGCGGTCCTTGTCCCAAGGCTTCTTTTCCCAGGGCCGTCTCTGGCCGGAGGCTCCCGCGGCTGGAACAGGGGGGCTGCGCCGCCGGTCCTTGCCCGAGCGGCGCTCGGGGCCGGTGTAGCCGCCGTCAGCGGGCCTCTCGGAAGGGCGCGCCTCGGCGACGAAGATCTGGCGGTGGCCGACGGTCGTGCCGTTGAGCTTCTTGATGGCGGACTGCGCCTCGGCCTCCGCGGACATGACCACGAAGCCGATGCCGCGCGAGCGGCCCGTGCCGCGCTCCACGAGGATCTTGACGCTGACCACGCTGCCGCAGCCGGCGAACAGCTGGCCCAGGCCCTCCTGGGTCAATTCGTACGGGAAGCCGGTGACGAAAAGGTTGTTGCCCATGGGACATTATGGCATTTCCAGACGCTCGGGCCGCCGGGCCGCAAATGCTACAATCGACTGCCTCCCCAAGATGAGCGCGCCCCCCCTCGCCGCAGCCGAGTTCCTCTTGAGCGCCACCGATCCCGCGCGGATCGGCCCCTGCGCCGCCGAGGCGGCCTTCGTGGGCCGCTCCAACGTCGGCAAGAGCTCCTTGCTCAACGCCGTGTGCCGCAAGGACATCGCGCGCGTGTCCAACACGCCGGGCCGGACCCGGACCATCAACGTGTTCCAGGTCAGCCACGGCCGCTGGCTCGTGGACCTGCCCGGCTACGGCTTCGCCTCCGGCCCGCAAGCGGAGCGCGACGGCTGGGGCCCGATGATCGAAGGCTACCTCACCGGCAGGCCGGGCCTGCGCATGGTCTGCGCTTTGATCGACGCCAAGGTCGGGCCCACCAAGCTGGACCTCATGATGCTCAAATGGCTGGAGGCCGCGGACCTGCCCTGGCGCGCGGTCGCGACCAAGGCCGACCAGGTCAAGCCCTCCCGCGCCTCGGCCCAGAGGCGGGACGTGGCCCAGGCCCTGGGCCTGCAGGCGGAAGACCTGGCCTGGGTCAGCGCCAAGGACGGGCTCGGCCTGAGCGGACTGCGGGCCGAACTGACCGTCTGGCTCGACTCCTAGATGCCGCCCAAGTTCCTGGGCGGCGATGAGCGCTGGCTCGACAGCGAGGACCGGTCCCCCCGCCCCAAGCACTCCCGCAAGGCGGCCCCGCGGCGGGGCTTCATCCTGCGGCCCGAGGAGGGCAACGCCGTGGTGGCCGAGGTCTTCCCGAACCAGAGCGCGGTGCGCCGCGACGGCGCCGGCGAGCGCCTGCTCTGCGACTACCGCATGGCGAGCCTGGCCGTCGGCGGCGCCGCGCGCGAGCGCTCCCCGGTCTGCGTCGGGGACCGGGTCCGGGTCCAAGCCGGGACCATCACCGGCCGCTGCGAACGCCGCAACCAGCTCGTGCGCTCGGCTCCCAACTCCCGGGACCCCCTGCTGCACGTCATCGCCGCCAACATCGACTGCCTGGTCGTGGTGGCCGCGGCGCGCGAGCCCGAGTTCTCCGTCGGGATCATCGACCGCTTCCTGGTGGCGGCCTCGGCGCAGGGCATACCGGCCCTGCTCTGCGTCAACAAGACGGACCTCCTGGGGCCCGGCGACGAGCGGCCCTGGGAGCTCTACCCGGCGGCGGGAGTGCCGGTGCTGGAGACCAGCGCGCGCTCCGGAGCGGGCGCGGCGGAACTCCGGTCCCGCCTGCGCGGCCAGACCGCCGCTTTCTGCGGACACTCGGGGGTGGGCAAGACCTCGCTGCTGCGACGGCTGCTGGGCGACGAGGCCTGCGGACGGGTCGCAGAGCTGAGCGCGGCCAGCGGCAAGGGCCGCCACACCACCAGCGGAGCCGTGCTCCTGCCCGGCCCCAAGGAGTCGAATTGGATCGACACCCCGGGCATCATGAACTTCGCCTTGGTGGGCGTCGGCCGCGCCGGCCTGCTGGCGCATTTCAAGGAGCTCGCCTCCGCGGCCGCGCTCTGCGGCCCGGGCTGCGCCCACGAAGCCGAGCCGGCCTGCGTCCTGCGGCGTCTGCCGCGCTACCACAGCTACCGGCAGATCCTGGGCTCGCTAGGCTGACTGAGCCCCCGACTTCATGGGACTGTGGCCGCGGC
>JAQUNT010000090.1 GCA_028717525.1 Elusimicrobiota bacterium | reverse complement strand
CCCCTCTCCGCGGAGGAGACCCGGTCGATGATCTACGCCATCCTCCTGGAGGGGCAGCGCGCCCGCTTCGAGGAGGACTGGGAGCTCGACTGCTCCATCGAGATCGCCGGCATCTCCCGCTTCCGCGTCAACGTCTTCGTCCAGAAGAACGGGGTGGCCGCGGTGCTGCGCACCATCTCGGCCAGCATCCCCACCCCCGCCGAGATCGGACTCATGCCGGCCATGGCCAACCTCATCGACCTGCCCCGCGGCCTGGTCCTGGTCACCGGGCCCACGGGCTCGGGCAAGACCACGACTTTGGCCTGCCTCATCGAGCTCATCAACCAGAAGCAGCAGAAGCACATCCTGACCATCGAGGATCCCATCGAGTTCTCCTACCAGGACAAGAGCTCCATCATCCTCCAGCGCGAGGTCGGCCGGCAGACCAAGAGCTTCGCCCAAGCCCTCAAGCACTCCCTGCGCCAGGACCCGGACGTGATCCTCATCGGCGAGATGCGCGACCTGGAGACCATCCAGCTCGCCATCACCGCGGCCGAGACCGGGCACCTGTGCTTCGCGACCCTGCACACCCAGGACGCCCCCACCACGGTCGACCGCATCATCGACGTGTTCCCGCCGCACCAGCAGCAGCAGGTGCGCGTGCAGGTCTCCACCGTGCTGCAGGCGGTCATCTCGCAGTCGCTGCTGCCGCGCAAGGACGGAAAGGGCCGGGTCTGCGCCCGGGAGTTCATGCGCATGACCCCGGCCATCGGCAGCCTCATCCGGGAGGGCAAGACCCACCAGATCTACCAGGCCATCGAGGCCGGGGCCAAGTTCGGGATGATCGCCATGGACCAGTACCTGGCCTTCCTCATCAAGCAGGGCCTAGTCGACATGGAAGATGCCTGCGCCCTGGCCCACGACTCCAGCATGGTCAAGCAGCTCTCGGGCATGGCCGCGATGGCTCCATGATCCTGGCGGAACTGCGCGAGAGCCTCGGCGCGCGCGCCCGGGACTGGGCGAAAGCCGCGGGCGCCCCGCTCCCCGCGGACCTGCCGATCACCGTCCCGCCGCCCAAGATGCAGGCCGACCTATGCCTGCCCTGGCCCTTGGCCATGGCCAAGGCCGCGCGCAAACCCCCGCTGGAGCTCGCCGAGTCCTTGGCCCGGAGCCTGACCGGGCTCATCGTTCTGGAGGACGCCCGGCCCTCGCCGCCCGGCTTCGTGAACCTGCGCTTGAGCAACTCGGCCCTGTGCGCCAACCTCAAGGCCGTCACTTTGAGCCCGCAGGACTACGGCCGCGACAAGGGCGGGCCGGCGCGCCAGGTCCTCATCGAGTTCGTCTCCGCCAACCCGACGGGCCCCCTGCACCTGGCCTCGGGACGGGGCGCGACCTTGGGCGACTGCCTGGTGCGCATCCTGCGCCGCCTGGGCCGCCAAGCCTCGTCCGAGTACTACGTCAACGACGCGGGCAACCAGGTCGAACGGCTCGGTCTCTCGCTGCACGCCAGGCGCCACGGTCAGGAGCCTCCGGAAAAGGGCTACCAGGGGCAGTACGTCACCGACCTGGCCAGGTCCTTCCCGGCCGAGGCCGATTCCTGGACGCCTCAGCGCTGGCAGCAGGAGGGCATCAAGGCCCTGCTGGCGACGCACCGCGAGGACATGGACTCCTTCGGGGTGAGCTTCGACCGCTGGTTCCGCGAGTCCGAGCTCCATGTCAAAGACGAGCTCAAGTCCACTCTGCGCCTGCTCCAGGACCGGGGCATGGTCTACGAGAAGGAGGGCGCGGTCTGGCTGGGCACGTCGGGGGCCGCGGAGTCGGAAGACGACAAGGACCGGGTGCTGATCAAGGCCGGCGGCACGGCCACCTATTTCCTGGCCGACATCGCCTATCACGAGGACAAGTTCTCCCGGGGCTTCGCGCAGTGCATCGACATCTGGGGCGCGGACCACCACGGCTACGTGCCGCGCATGAAGGCGGCCATCGCGGCCTTGGGCCACCCGCCGGAGTCCTTCCAGGTCATCATCCACCAGCTCATCCATCTCTTCCGCGGCCAGGAGGCCGTGAAGATGTCCAAGCGCACGGGCGAGTTCGTGCGCCTGCGCGAGGTGGTCGAGGAGGTGGGCCGGGACGCCTGCCGCTTCTTCTTCGCGCTGCGCACGCCGGATTCGCACCTGAACTTCGACCTGGAGCTGGCCAAGAAGCAGTCCTCCGAGAACCCGGTCTACTACTGCCAGTACGTGCACGCGCGCATCTGCTCCATCTTCCGGGAAGCGGAGAAGCAAGGCCTTTTCGGCCCGGACCTGCCGCTGCCCGGGCCCAACGGGAGCTTCCTCACCTCTCCGGAGGAGCGGGCTCTGCTGCTCAAGATCGCCTGGTTCCCCGAGGTCCTCAAGGACTGCGAGAAGCTGCTCTCCCCCCATCCCCTGGCCAACTACATCCTGGAGCTGGCCGGGCTCTACCACCCGTTCTACGAGAAGTGCCGCGTGGTCGACCCCCAGCAGCCCCAGGTCTCCCGGGCCAGGCTGCTCCTCTGCGCCGGGGTCCGCGACGTGATCGCCCAGGGGCTGGGTCTGCTGGGAGTCAGCGCGCCGGAGCAGATGTAGGATGCGCCTCGGCTCCGTGAACAAGAGCGCCTGATGGCGATGAAGTGGGCCCCCCGGCTCGCCGCCGGGGGCGTGGCCGCGGCCGCGCTCCTGCCCGCCCTGCGGCGCCTCTCCGACCCGGACCTGCCCTGGCACCTGGCCGTGGGCCGGGCCGCCGCGGCCGCGCGCGCCCCGCTCGCAGCAGACGACTTCTCCTACACGCAGAGCGGCCGCTTCGTCCCTTACGAGTACGCGTCGGACCTCGCCCTCTACGCGGCCCAGCATGCGGCCGGCTCCTGGGGGCTGCACCTGCTGGCCGCCGCGGCCGTAGGACTGCTGGCCTGGCTGCTCACCATCCGGGTCGCGAAGGAGGCCCGCCCGCTCGCCCTGGCCTTCTGCGGACTGGCCCTGGCCGCCCTCGCCCCACTGCTGATCCTGCGGCCCGCCCTTCTGGGCCTGCCCTGCTTCGCCGCGGCCTTGCTCTGCGTCGAGCGCTACCGACAGACGCAGGAGCCGCGCTGGCTCTGGCTGCTGGTCCCCCTGCAGCTGCTGTGGGCCAATGTCCATGCCTTCGCCCCGGCGGGCGCGGTCTTGGCCTGGGCGGCGGCGGTCCTGCTGCCCGAAAAGGGGAGACGCCTCCAGCCGGCCGGCGCGGCCCTGGCCGCGGCGGCGGCCACCTGCCTGAGCTCCTTCGGCCCCGGCATCTTCCTCGGCCCCTGGCGCGTGGCCTCCCACAGCGCCTTGATCCGAGAATGGACCCCGGCTTCCTGGGACCTCTTTCTAATCTACGACCCGCTCCTGGGCCTTCTCGTCTTACTCACGGCCGCGGCCCTGATCTGGGGACGCGGTCGAGACGGCCGCCGGACGCCGGGCCCCTTCGACCTGGTCCTGGTCCTGGGCGGCTTCCTGGCCATGCTCCTGCGCTTCCGCCTGGCCCCCCTCTTCATCGTCGCGGCCGCGCCCTTGGCAGCGGCCAGGCTCTGGCCCAGGCTCCGAGACCGCCGCTGGCTGCCCGCTGCCGTCCTGGCCGCCGCTCTCCTGGCTCCCGCGGCCGTGGCCCGGCGCCGGGAGGTCCCTTGGGGCATGGGCTTCGACCAGAGCCGCCTGCCCGAGGGCGCCGTGCGCTTCATCGCTCAGAACCGGCCCCAAGGTCCGCTCTGGAACGAGGTCTCTTTGGGCGGCTACCTCATCTGGCGGCTGCAGGGCCAGGTCAAGGTCTTCATCGACGGCCGCACCGCCTACCTGTATCCGCCGGGATTCCTCAAGGCCGCCTGGGAATCGCTCTACCGCCCGGAAGTCTTCGCCGAGCTCGCGTCGCGCTACGGCTTCCAATGGGCCGTGGTGAGCGCCCGGGACGACTCGAACACCGGCGGCCCCCTGGCCGCCAGTCCGGACTGGGCCATGGTCTACCTCGACGACGCGGCCGCGGTCTACGTGAACATCAAGGGCCCCAACCGCCGGCTCATGGCTTCGGGCTATCATGGCTTGCGCCACCTCACGCCCTGGCCCCTGCTGCTCGCCGAGGAGCTGCCCCTGCCGGTCCTGGAGCACGACGTGGCCTTGGCCTCGGCCCAGGCTCCCGATTCGGTCCGGGCGCGTCTTTGGGCCGCGGCCCTGGCCATGCGCAAGACCAGACCGGGCGGACCTGCTGTTAGAAAAGCATTGCCGTAGAGTTAAAGCTCAGTTGAAAGATTATAATGTTGGTAAAATCATTTTTTCCTATTGCATTCGCCCGTCGTAGGGACTATCCTTTTAGAGATACAAGGGGAGGACTCTATGGACTCCAACGCGTCCTGGGAAGTCTGGGCCACGCGGCTGATCAGCGCCGCTTCCATCGTCGCGCTCGGATACTTCCTGCTGTTCGTCGATTTCTCCAGCCGCGGCCGGATGTGGGATAAGCTGGCCGCGCGCGTGCCGGCACTGGCGAAGATCATCCCGCCCGCCGCCGGCCCCACGGCCACCGTCGTGGTCAAGGGCGGAGCCGGCCTGGAGCAGGCTCCCATGGAAAACCGAACCTTGGTCGCGGCCGAGCCGCCGGCCCCGCAGGCGGCGCCGGCTCCCGCTCCTGCGGCGCCGGCAGCAGCAGCAGCGGCGGCGCCCGCGCCCGTGAAGGCTATGCCGACCCCGCACCTGACGAGTTCCCTGAGCGGCTTCGACGTGCATTCCGCGCCCGGCCAGACCTCCGCCGCGCTCGATGCCTCGGCCGCCGCGTCGGCGGCCCCGGATGTTGCCCCGGCGGCGGATGCCGCGGCCCAGGACGCATCGGCCCCGGTCATCGCGGCCAAGGCCAGCTACGGCGCCGCCAGCCGCAGCGAGATGATGGGCCAGGCCGCGGGCCCGGTCTACAACTTCAAGGGCCGGTCCAAGAAAAGATAAGGCTTCCGGAGCGGACTAGTCGGCCAGGCTGCGCAGAGCCTGGCCGATCGCTTTCCGGGCCCACGCGAGGTCCGCTCCGCCGTGCGCGGCGGACAGGAAAGCCGCCTCCCACTGCGCCGGCGGGAAATAGATCCCCTGCTCCAACAGGGATTGGAAGAAGCGGCCGTAGCGACCGGCGTCGGCGAGCTTGGCCGAAGCGTAGTCCGTCACCGGATGCCCGGTGAAGAAGATCGTGAACATGGACCCGGCCGCGTTGACCGTGACCGGCACGCCGAGGAGCGCCGCGTCGCCGCGCACGCCGGCGGCCAGGGCCGCGGTCCTCCGCTCCAGCGCGGCATAGGGCTGGAGGCGCTTGAGCAGACGCAGGGTCTCCAGGCCCGCGGCCACGGCCACGGGATTGCCCGAAAGGGTCCCGGCCTGATAGACCGGCCCCAGCGGGGCGACCAGGCGCATCACGTCCCTACGGCCGCCGTAGGCGGCCAAAGGCAGGCCTCCGCCCACGATCTTGCCGAGCACGGTCAGGTCCGGCCGCACCCCGCAGAGCTTCTGGTAGCCTCCGTAGCAGAGGCGGAAGCCCGTGATCACCTCGTCGAAGATGAGCAGGGCCCCGTGCCGGGCCGACAGCCGCCGCAGCGCCTTGAGGAAGCCGGGCTGGGGCAGGACCACCCCCATGTTCGCGGCGACGGGCTCGACGATCACGGCCGCCACCCGGCCCCTCCACTTCCGGAACGCCGCGGCCGCGGCGTCCGCGTCGTTGTAGGGCACCGTGATGGTGGTCTTGGCCCAGGCCTCCGGCACCCCCGCCGAATCCGGGATGCCCAAGGTCGTGGCGCCCGAGCCGGCGGCCACGAGGAGGCTGTCCACGTGGCCGTGGTAGCAGCCCGCGAACTTGATGACCAGCTCTCGTCCCGTGAAGGCGCGGGCCGCGCGCACCGCGCTCATGTCCGCCTCGGTGCCCGAGGAAGTCAGGCGCACGAGCTGCATGGAAGGCACGGCGTCCTGGATCGCTTCGGCAAGCTCGATCTCGCCCTCCGTAGCCGCTCCGAATGTGGAGCCGCGCTCCAGGGCCCGTCGGGAGGCGGCCACCACCTCGCGCCGGGCATGGCCCAGTATGAGAGGTCCCCAAGAAGCGCAGAAATCCAGATAAAGCCGGCCGTCGACGTCCTGCATCCGCGCGCCTCGGCCTTGGCGCATGAAGACCGGGGTGCCGCCCACGGACTTGAAGGCCCGCACCGGCGAGTTGACTCCGCCGACCAGAGCCCTCTGAGCGCGCTGGAAGAGGCGCCGCGAGTCTACGCCAGCCATCGCGCGGCCTCCAGGGCATGGTAGGTGAGGATGAAGTCGGCCCCGGCGCGCTTGATGGAGGTGAGGGCTTCCAGGGCGGCCCGCTTCTCGTCGATCCAGCCCTGAGCCGCGGCCGCCTTGATCATGGCGTACTCCCCGGAGACGCAGTAGGCCGCCACGGGGAGACGGCAGCGCGCGCGCACCGCGGCCAGCACGTCCAGATAGGGCAGGGCGGGCTTGACCATGAGGATGTCCGCGCCCTCCGCGGCGTCGAGCTCGGCCTCGCGCAGGGCCTCGCGCAGGTTGGCGGGGTCCATCTGGTGGGTGGAGCGGTCCCCGAACTTGGGCGGGGACTCCGCCGCGTCCCGGAAGGGGCCGTAGAAGGCGCTGGCGTATTTGACCGCGTAGGCCAGGATGGGGGTCGCTGCGAAGCTGGAGGAGTCCAGGGCCGCTCTGACGGCCGCGACCTGCCCGTCCATCATGCCGGAGGGCGCGACCACGTCGCAGCCCGCGCGAGCCTGGGAGACCGCGGTCTTGGCCGCCAGCTCCAAGGTGGCGTCGTTGTCTATGGCCCCGTCCTTGCGCACCACGCCGCAGTGGCCGTGGTCCGTGTACTCGCAGAAGCACAGGTCGGCCATCACCACCAGGTCCGGATGGCGCTGCTTGAGGGCGCGGGTCGCCTTCTGCACGATGCCGTCGTGGGCGTAGGCTCCGGTGGCTTTGGCGTCCTTGCGGTCCGGGATGCCGAAGAGGATGACGGCCGGCACGCCCGCGGCGGCCAGCGGTCCCGCGGCCTTGACGAGCTCGTCTACGGAGTACTGGAACTGGCCGGGCATGGACTTGATGGGCCTTTTGAGGCCTTTCCCCGGCCGCACGAAGAGGGGCATGACGAAGTCGTCGGGCCGCAGGCTGGTCTCGCGTACCATGGCGCGCAGCCCGGCGGTGGCGCGCAGACGTCGGGGTCTTTCCTGGGGGAAGGGCATAAGTCCATTTTACTATAATCACCCTTGGCCTCAAGGAGATTCCCCCCTCATGAAAGAAGCCATCACTTTCCGCGACGTCCTGCTGGCGCCCAAGCGCTCATCCATCCGCTCCCGGCGGGACGTGGACACCACGGGGCGCTTCTCGCGCCGGCTGGCCCTGAGGTGCCCGATCGTCTCGGCCAACATGGACACGGTGACCGAGGCCCCCATGGCCATCGCCATGGCCCGCTGCGGGGGCCTGGGCATCATCCACCGCTTCCTCTCCATCGAAGACGAGGTGGCCGAGGTGGCCCAGGTCAAGCGCGCCGAGAACATCATCATCGAAGACCCCTACACCTTGGGCCCGGACGCGACCGTGGCCCACGCGCGGGCCGCCATGAGCCGCCACCAGGTGGGCGGGATGCTGATCGTGGACTCGCGGCGCCGCCTGCTGGGCATCGTGTCCGAACGCGACCTGCAGTTCCGCAAGGAATCGCACCTGCCCTTGCGCAAGGTGATGTCCAAGGACCTGATCACGGCCAAGCCGGGGATCAACGAAGAGGCGGCGCGCCGGCTTCTAGGCCAGCGCAAGATCGAGAAGCTGCCCTTGGTCGACGCGCAGGGCGTGCTGGTGGGGCTGATCACGGCCCGGGACCTCAAGATGCGGAAACTGCATCCCG
>JAQUNT010000089.1 GCA_028717525.1 Elusimicrobiota bacterium | reverse complement strand
CGAGGCTCGAGACATCGAGCAGCTCGTCGATGATCTGCTTCTCGGTCTGGACGCTGCGCTCGATGACTTCCAAGGCCCACTTGCTCTCGGCGGGGCCCAGCTCGCCCGCGCGCAGCAGCCAGTTCCAGCCCATGATGGCCGTGATCGGCGTGCGCAGCTCGTGCGAAACCATGGCCAGGAACTCGTCCTTGGCCCGGCTGGCCGCCTCGGCCTCGGCCCGCGACTTGCGCTCCGATTCCAGCAGGCGCGCGCGCTCCGCCTCGGCCCGGCGCCGCGGCGAGATGTCGCGGCAGAGCCCCAGGATGCGCGGCACCCCGTCGTATGCGACCACGGTCGCGTTGATCTCCACGGGAGTCAAGCGGCCGAGGGCGTCCACGTAGTCGACCTCCAGGTCCCGGAGGCGGCCCGACTGGGCGCACCGCGCCACCGCCTCGGCGTTCTTGGCCTGCGCGTGGCCCGCGGTCCACTCCAGGACGCTGCGGCCGCGGATCTCATCGAGCGAGACGCGGCCGGTCATGCGCACGTAGTCCGGGTTGGCGCCCAGGACCTTGCCCTCCAGGTCGAGGATGACGTAGCCGGTCCCGGTGGTCTCCACCAAGGAGCGGTACCTCTCCGCGCTCTCTTGCAGGGCCGCCTCGGAGCGGTGCCGCTCCGCCTTGAGCCGGGCCTCCTCCAGGGCGCGCCGCACCGCCGGCACCAGCCGGGAGAGCCGCGACTTCAGGACGTAATCCGTCGCGCCCCGCTTGAGCGTGTCGATGGCCAGCTCCTCGCCCATGGTCCCGGAGACGAATATGAACGGCACGTCCGGGCAGCGCTCGCGCGCGATGTCCAGGGCCTCCAGGCCGTTGATGGTGGGCAGGTTGTAGTCCACCAGGAGCAGGTCCGGGAGGGCTTCCTCCAGGGCCTGGACGAAGCCCTCGCGGTCCTCCGCCCGCCGCAGGGAGAACTTCAGCCCGGCCTGGCGCAGGGCCCGGGCCTCGAGCTCGGCGTCCGATGAGTCGTCCTCCAGCATGAGGATGCGCAGTTCGGTCTCCATGTCAGGCCATCCTCCCCGCGGGACGCGAGTCGTTGAACAGCAGCCAGTACAGGCCGAGCCGGCCGACCGCCTCCATGAAGCTCTCGAACTCCACCGGCTTGCGCACGTAGCTGTTGGCCCCCAGCCGGTAGCTGGCGATGATGTCCTGCTCCTCCTTGGAGGAGGTCAGGATGACCACGGGCAGGCTCCAGGTCCGCTCGTCGCCGCGGATACGGCGCAGGACCTCCAGGCCGTCGAGCTTGGGGAGCTTGAGGTCCATCATCACCACCGCCGGCACCCGGCCGGCCTCCCGGCCGGCGTGCCGGCCCGCGGCGAAGAGCCACTCCAGGGCCTCCTCCCCGTCCCTGGCCACCACGACCTCGTTGGCCAGCTTGTGCTTCCTGAAAGCGCGCAGGATCAGGGCCTCATCGTCCGGGTTGTCCTCCACGATCAGGACCACCCTCGCGCTCACGGGGCCTCCCGGACCGGACGCGCGGGCAAGGTGAAGTAGAAGGCCGCGCCCTTGCCGACTGCGCCCTCGGCCCAGACCCGCCCGCCGTGCCGGTGGATGATGCGCCGCACCGTGGCCAGCCCGATGCCCGAGCCCGGAAACTCCGCGCTGCCGTGCAGGCGCTGGAAGGCGCGGAAGAGCTTGCCCACCCGGGCCTGGTCGAAGCCCGCCCCGTTGTCGCGCACGCGGAAGACCTTCTGGCCCGCGGCCCCCGCGGCGCCGGGCGCCGCGCCGAACTCCACCTTGGCCCGGGCCGCCTTGGCGGTGAACTTCCAGGCGTTGCCCAGCAGGTTGTCCAGGACGATGCGCAGCAGGGCGGCGTCGCCCACGGCGCGCAGGTCGCCCGCGGCCGAGAACTCGACCTTCCGGCCGGGATCGCTCCGCCGCAGCTCCGCCGCGGCCTCCCGGGCCAGGGCGCCGAGGTCCAGAGGCTTGAGCTGCATCTCGGCGCGGCCGGCGCGCGAAAGCTTCAGGAAGCCGTCGATCATCTTGGCCATGCGCTGGGCGCCGCCGCGCACCCGGCTGAGGTAGTCGCGGCCCTGGGCGTCGAGCTGGTCCGCGTAGTCCTCCAGCAGGGCCTGGCTGAAGCCGTCCATGGCGCGCAGGGGAGCCTGCAGGTCGTGCGAGACCGAGTAGCTGAAGGCCTCCAGCTCCTCCACGGCCATCTCGAGCTGGGCCGTGCGCTGGGCCACGCGCTCCTCCAGCTCGGCGTTGAGCTTGCGGACCTGCTCCTCCGCCAGCTTGCGCTCGGTGATGTCCTGGAAGGCCCCGGCGAGCTTGACGATCTTGCCGTTGCTGACGATCGCCCGCCCTTGCGCGCGCACCCAGATCCTGGCTTTGCCGCCGCGCGGGCTGAATAGGAGTTCGAGGTCCCACGGCTCGCCCGTTTCCATCCCCCGCTTCACCGCCGCAGCTATGGCCGGCCTGGATTCAAGGGAGTAGAAATCCAGAGCTTCTTCCAGCTTAGGCTTATAGCCCGGTTCGACCCCGTGGATGCGGCAGACCTCCTCCGTCCAGAAAAGCTCACTGGTCGCGAGGTCGAGCTCCCAGCCTCCGACCCTGGCCATTTCTCCGGTGCTATTCAGGAGCCTGAGACTGTCCTTGAGCGCCTGGTCCGTCTGCTTGCGCTCCGTGATGTCCTGCACGATTCCGGCCATGCGCCGCGCCGCGCCCGCGGCGTTGAACTGGTGGCGGCCGGCCGCCAAGATCCAGCGCACCTGCCCGTCGGCCCGGCGGATGCGGCACTCGAAGTTCCAGTTGCTCTGCGTCGCGATGGCGCGCCGGAACTTCTCGTCGACCGCAACGCGGTCCTCGGGCAGGACGTGCTCCAGGAACATCTCGTAGGTCCAGCGCGGCAGGAGCTTGGGGAAGCCGAAGATGCGGTCGTGCTCGATGGAGCGGAAGGCGGTGTGGTCCACCAGGTCCAGGTCCCAGGCGCCGATGCCGCTGCTCTCCCGGGCGAAGCGCAGGCGCTCCTCGCTGTCGCGCAGGGCGGACTCGGACCTCTTGTGCTCGGTGATGTCCCGCACGTAGGCCTCGACCACCTTCTGGCCGGTCTTGGGGTCCGTGGATATGAAGGAGTCGTGCCACACCCAGCGATCCGCACCCTTGAGCGTCTTGAAGTGGTACTCGAAATCATGGATCTCGCCCTTCGCGTCGGCATGCTGCCGGACGGTCCCCGGCTCCTCGGTGTAGACCAGCAGGTCCTTGAGGAGCTTGCCGGCCACCTGGCCGGGGGGGAAGTCCAGGTCCAGGATGCGCACGAAGCCGCTGTTGGCGAAGAGGATCCGCCCCTCCTCGAATGTGTAGCGGTACACCCCGTCCCGGGTGAAGTCCAGCAGGCGGGAGAAGAGCTGCAGTTCCTGGCTCTTCTCCTCGCTCAAGGCTTTCTTGTTCATGGTCGGGTAATCCGGGTCCAGTAAGTCGGAGCGACTCAGCCTATGATACTACAATCCGCACCGCGCGAGCATGCGGAAGATGCCGCCGCTCTCGAACCGGCGCAGGACATCGAGGTACGTCCGGTAGCGACGCCCGTAGAGCCTGGTCCTCTCCGGGTCGGGCCGGCAGCGACGCGCGGTCGCCACCATGGCGTCGGCCGCCTCCGGGACGGTGGCGAAGGCTCCGGCCCCGCAGGCCGCCAAGATGCCGGCCCCCAGCACCGAGGCCTCCGGCTCCCTCAGCGGCGACACCTCGAGCCCGAAGACATCCGCCTGCATCCGGCTCCAGCCCGCGATCCCGGAGGCCCCGCCGGTCAGGCGCAGTTCCCGGACCGGGACCTTGAGGTCCGCGAACACGGAGAGGATGGACTTCGTCTCCAGACAGACTCCCTCCAGGACGCTGCGCGCCAAGGACTCCCGGCCGTGAGCATGGGTCAGGCCGAGCCACATGGCCTTGGCCTCGGGGTCCCAGTTCGGCGCGCCGGCGCCGGCCAGGAAGGGGTAGAACAGGGGGTCCTGCGGGCTCGGCGGCCGGGCGCAGGCCCGGCGCCAGAAGTCCGGGGCGAACCCCTTGCCGGAGACGATCCGGCCCAGCCAATCCAGGCCGGCCCCTGCCGAGTTCTGCAGCCCCTCGACCTCCCACCGGCCGGGGACGGCGTGCGCGCAGCAGGTGACCCGCATCTTGGGATCCTTCCGCGGCCGCTCCACGCAGGCGAGCAGGACCCCGGCCGTGCCCAAGGTGAGCTCCGCCGTGCCCGGCCTCACCGCGCCGGCGCCGATCCCGGCGCACTGCTGGTCGCCTCCGCCCGAGATCAGGGGAGTCCCCGCCAGGAGCCCGCAGAGGCGCGCGGCCCGCCTGGAGACCGCTCCGACCTTCCGGCCGCTGGCCACGAGGGTGGCGAGCTGGCTCTCGCGCAGGCCCGCGAGCTTCAGGATCTCGGGACTCCAGCGCAGCCTCTCCACGTCGAACATCCCGGTCAAGGAGGCGTTCGACCAGTCCAGGAAGAAGCCGTCCGCGCCGAACTCCCTCAAGAGGAAGTCCTGGACCAAGAGGAAGCGGGCGGCCTTCTGATGCAAGGCCAGGATCTTGCCCAGCGAGAAGACCGGGTTGTTGGGCAGCCCGGTGATGCCGTAGTACTCCTCGTCGCTGATGCGCCGGCGCAGGGCCGCGATGGCCCGGCGGCCGCGCATGTCCTGCCAGGAGACGGCCTGGCCCGCCGCCTCGCCGCTCCGGCCGGCGCGGAGCACCGTGGCCCTCTGGTTCGAGATGGCCAAGGAGGCGATCTGCCCGGCCTTGACCCCCGAGCGCGCGACCGCCTCCTGGAGGCAGGAGAAGGTGCGCTCGACGATGAGCCGCGGACTCTGCTCGATGCGGCCGTCGCGCAGGAACCGGCAGGGACAATCCGTCCTGCCCCTGCCCTTGACCCGGCCGGAGAAGTCGATGACGGCGGCCTTGATGGCGCTGGTCCCGCAGTCCACGGCCGCGACATAGCCCTTCATTCCCATTTCAGTCTCGTTGATTAGGAGTATAATAGCATGCTGGTGCCGATCCCAGCCGGTCGGCGCGAGGAGGGCATCGATGAAGAAGGTGATCGCATGGCCGCGGAAATACGTCCAAGGCCCCGGCCTGCTCGCGGAGGCCCCGCATTACGTCGGGCTGCTCGGCAAGCGCCCCCTATTGCTTTGGGGCCGTCGCTCGCGCTCGGCGACGCATGATATCCTGCTCCCCGGGATGAGAGCGGCCGGGCTCGACGCGCTCGAAGTGCTGTTCCCAGGCGAATGCACGAAGAGCGAGGCCCGCAGGGTCGCGGAAGCGGCCGCCGGCCGGAAGGCCGACATGGTCGTGGGCATCGGCGGGGGGAAGGTCATCGACGCGGCCAAAGCCGCGGCGGCCGGCGCGGGCCTGCCCATGGTCAGCATCCCCACCATCGCATCGAACGACGCGCCGACCAGCGCCTGCACCGTCTGGTACGACGACCGCGGCGCCTGCGCGGGCTTCGAGCACTGGAAGTTCAATCCCGACCTGGTCCTGGTGGACACCGCGGTCATCGCCCAGGCCCCGGCGCGCTTCCTGGTCGCCGGCATGGGGGACGCCCTGGCCACCTGGCCCGAAGCGCGGGCCGCGCAACGGGGCCGGTCCATCACCGCCGCCGGCGGGACTCAGACCATGACCGCGCTGGCCATAGCCGAGCTCTGCTTCGACACGCTCATGGAATGCGGGCTCGACGCCAAGAGGTCCGCGGAGCGCCGGGAGGTCACCCCGGCTCTGGAGAAGGTCGTGGAAGCCAACATCCTGCTGTCGGGCATCGGCTGGGAGAGCGGCGGCCTGGCCTGCGCCCACGCCGTCGCCAACGCCCTGCCGGCCCTCTCCGAGACGCACGGCTGTCTGCACGGCGAGAAGGTGGCCTTCGGCCTCATGACCCAGCTGTGCCTGGAAGGAGACCTTAGGAAGGAAGAGGTCCTGCGCATCGCGGGTTTCATGGTCGCGGCCGGGCTTCCGGTCACCCTGAAAGACCTCGGCTTGGCCGGAGTCGCCGCGGAGCGGCTCCGGGGCTTCGCGGAGCTGGTCGCGGCCGAAGGCTCGGTCATCCACAGCCACGGCTTCCGGGTGACCGCCGGCCAGGTCGTGGAGGCGATGCGCCAAGCCGACGCGCTGGGGATGAAGAGAAAACGAATCCTGGAAGTAGTATAATCGCCCCATGCGCGCCTGGCCCGCGGCCGTCCTGCTGACCCTCCTGGCCGCGCCCCTGCCCGCCGGGGAATCCCAGCTCAGCGCCTCGGACCAGAACGGCAACTTCTATTCGGTCCTCAACCTCTTCACCGGCGACCACGAGTACATCAACATCCGCAAGCTCAACCCCGGCGGGGGGAACCTCTGGACCCAGCTCCGCGACCCCGGCGTGGACCAGCGCGCCGCGGCCATCGTCGCGGACTCCGCCGGCGGAGTCATGGTCGCGTCCGTCATGAGAGACCGGGGCCGGCACGTCATGGTCCTGTTCCACTACACCGCCGACGGCCAGTACGACTGGGGGGATCGCGTCTTCCTCGACAACGACGCCAACAATGACAACAACCCCACCACGGCGGTCACGGACCGGGACGGGAATTACTACGTCGCGGGCAACTGCCGCAAAGGCGCCCGGACCGTGGCCCGGCTGTGGAGATACGACTCCCGCGGCAACCTGGTCTGGTGGCGCGAATACGACAACAATTTCAACAACACCTACGCCCGGGGGCTGCAGGTCGACCTCTCCGGCAACGCCTACCTGAGCGTCGAATCCGTGCAGAGCCAGACCTCCTACTCCGGACAGTACAACCTGCTGACGGTGACCTTCGACACCAACGGCAACCAGGTGTCGGTGCGATGAAGACCGCCCTGCTCGCCTTCGCCCTGCTCCTGCCCGCGGCCCGGCCCGCGGCCGCCTCCAGCACGGCCACCTTCGTCAGCGTCCTGGCCGGCCCCATCACCAACCTCGACCCCGCGGCCATCTACGACAACCGCAGCCTGACCACGGCGCTCTCCGACTACGAGCCGCTCATCATCTTCTCCACGGACCCGGCCCAGGAGCCCTTCGCCCCCTACATCGCCGGCGCCGTGCCCACCAAGGAGAACGGCCTGCTCTCCCGGGACGAGCGGGTCTACACCTTCCCGATCCGGCCGGGGGTGCTCTTCCACGACGGCTCCACGGTCACGGCCGCGGACGTCCGCTACTCCTTGCTGCGCTGGATGCTCAGCGACTTCACGGGCGGCACCTCCTTCATGCTCCTCGAGCCCATCCTGGGCGTGCCGTCCACGCGCGACCGCAAGGGCCGCCTGCGCGTGGACTTCAAGAAGGCCGCCGCGGCGGTGAGCGTCGCCGGAGACTCGGTCGTGGTCCGGCTCAGGAAGCCCGACGCCTCCTTCCTCGCGGTCCTGGCCTCCTGGCCCTTGGTGGTCTCCCAGGCCTGGGCCGCGGCCCAAGGCGAGTGGGACGGCAACGAGGCCGGCTGGATGCGCTACAGCGGCCGCCTGCCGGAGCAGAGCCGCATCCGCTTCGTGGCCGACGGCACCGGCCCCTTCCGGCTGGCGGGCCCGGCCGCCAAGGATCTGGTGTCCCTGGAGCGCTTCGACCCCTACTGGCGCAAGAAGCCGGCCGCCCTGGAGCGCGTCATCCTGCGCGCCATCGACTGCGAGATGACGCGCCTCTCCATGCTGGAGGCCGGGGACGCCGACTACGCGGAGCTCTCCCGCTCCAGCCTGCGCGACGCGGCCGAGGCGCCCGGGGTCCGGGTCGAGGACGGCCTGCCCCTCTGGTCCGTAGGCCAGGCCCTGTTCTTCAATTTCCGCGCCGCGGCCGATGACAACCCCAGCCTGGGCAGCGGCCGGCTCGACGGCAAAGGCGTCCCGCCCGATTTCTTCTCGGACCTGCGCGTGCGGCGCGGCTTCGCCCTGGCCTTCGACTACGAGGCGTACTTCTCCCAGGCCCTGCGCCGGCACGGCGAGCGCGCCGCCGGGCCCATC
>JAQUNT010000088.1 GCA_028717525.1 Elusimicrobiota bacterium | reverse complement strand
CCTTCGTCTGGGCCGCGGCGCTGGACTCGGGCATGACCGCGGCGTCCTTGGTGGAGGACACCCCCCTGGCCTACTACTACGACGGCCGCGACTGGCGCCTGCTGGAGGGGGCCACCGACCAGTACTCCATCAACCTGGCCACCCAGCCCTTCGCCCAGTCCACGGACTTCAAGATCTGGGTCCCCAACGATTTCGACGGCAAGTTCCTGGGGACCATCACCCTGCGCCGGGCCCTGTCCCTGTCGCGCAACATCGCCTCCATCAACCTCATCACGCACGTAGGCCCGCCCTTGGTGGTGGACCTCGCGCACAAGGCCGGCATCGTATCGGACCTGGAGGCGGTCCCGGCCCTGGGCCTGGGGGCCTCCACGGTCAAGCCTCTGGAGATGGTCAACGCCTTCGGCACCTTCGCCAACGGGGGGATCGCGGTGGTCCCCTACACGGTGGAGCGCGTGGAGGACGCCACCGGCAAGCAGCTGGAGAGCCACGTCCCCTCCGAGCGCGAGGCCATGTCTCCGGAGCTGGCCTACCTGGTCACCAACCTGCTCAAGGGGGTGGTGCGCAACGGCACCGGCATCCACGCCAGCCGCCTGGGCCGGCCCTTGGCCGGCAAGACCGGAACCAGCAACGACAACCGCGACCTCTGGTTCATCGGCTTCACCCCCGACCTGGCGGCCGGGGCCTGGATGGGCTACGACGACTTCACCTCCTTGGGCCGCAAGGACTGGACCGGCGGCTCGACCGTGGTGCCCTGGTGGACCGACATCATGGAGCAGATCCTCAAGGACTATCCCAAGCGGGACTTCCCCAAGCCGGCCAAGATCGTGTTCCAGACCATCGACGCGGACACCGGCCTGCTGGCCTTGCCGACCTGCCCCAAGAAGCGCCGCATCCTGGAGGCTTTCCTGGAGGGCACGGAGCCCAAGGAGTACTGCAAGGTGGACCACAGCAAGCCTTTGGCCGGACAGACGCCTTCCCAGGCCCCGGCCGCGGTGATCGGGCCCTCGGTGGAGGGCGTGGCCCCCTCCAGCGCGCCGGTCTCGGCCGAGCCTCCGCCTCCGCCCCTGCCCACGGACGAGGAGCTGGAGAGCGGCCCGGCGCCCAGCGAAGGGCCGGTCATACTGGAATAGGACGCCGGATGGCTGACTCCAGTTCGAGAGGGCCGGACCGCTGGCTCGTCGCCCTGCTGGCGCTCGGGGCCGTCCTCATCTTCTGGGACCTGGGCGGCCGCGACCTTTGGGAGGACGAGGCGCACACGGCCCTGCTCGGCCGCAGCATCGCGGCCCGGGGCCTGCCTTACGGTACCGACGGCCTCAATCGGGTGACCGCCGAAGCGGGCCGCGACCTGGACCAGGGCGGCTTGTGGCGCTGGTCTCCCTGGCTGCAGTTCTACGCGGAGGCCGGGGCCATGAAGCTGCTGGGGCCGGCGAATTGGGTCTGCCGCCTGCCTTTCGCCTTGGCGGGCCTGGGTTGCGTCGCGCTGGTCTACCTGCTGGGCCTGCGCCTCTGGAGCTCGCTCTCGGCCGCGCGCTGGAGCGCGGCCGTGCTGCTGGCTTCGGTGCCGTTCCTGCTGCACGTCCGGCAGGCCCGCTGGTACGCCTTGGCCTTCGTCTTCGTCACCGGGATGCTCCTGGCCCTGCCGGGCTTGGCGCGGGGGCAGAAGAAGTCCGCGGCGCTATGGGGGGCCTGCGCCGTCCTCCTGTTCTACACCAACCATCTGGTGGCTCTAGGCGTGATGGCGGCCTTCATCGTCTCGGCCTGGGCCGTGCTGCCCGGCCGGGCGTTCTGGAAGACGGGCGCCTGGACCTTGGCCTGCGTCCTCGTCCTGGTCCTGCCCGGAATCTGGTATCACGGGCTCCTGCCCCAGAAGTCCGGCATGCCCCTGGGGTATTTCAGACAGCTGGCCTTCTACGGGGCGGCCTTCCTGACTTTCGTCCTGCCTCTGCCCATGCTGCTGCTGGCCGGCCAGGAGGCCTGGCGTCCGGGCGGGGGGGAGCCGGGACGCGCCGCCAGGTTCCTGCTGGTCTTCTGCGCGGTCTATATCGCAATCCTGTCCGCCGGCTCCTGGGGGATGTTCCGCTACCTGAGCGTCCTGCTTCCTGTCGCGGCGGTGCTGTGCGGCCTGGCTCTGTCAGCGCTCTGGCAGCGCAGGAGCGCGGCGGCCGCGGCCGTCTTCGTGCTGCTGGCCGCAACCGACGTCCTGCATTCCATCCCGCTGCAGCAGCTCAAGGCCCCGGGCACGAAGCTCGCGGACCGGTTCCCGGCTTGGGGCCCGGTGCGCTTCCCCTGGGCGGGCTTCCTTTACGAACTCAGCCATCCTCTGCCGAGCTGCGACCGGACCTTGCGGGAGTATCTGGCCGCCCAGGCCGGACCCCGGGACGTGGTCATAGCGTCGTACGGCGACTTCCCTCTGCAGTACTATACGGGATTGCAGGTCCTCGGAGGCTTGCAGGGCCGGGAGCTGGTCCCGGACGCGGACTGGATCGTCCTGCGCTCGCTGGTGCTCAGCATGGAGCCGGGCCAGGACTACGACGTGGTCCGCTACGTGCTGGGCGGAGGGGTGGACCTCAGGCGCTACGAGAAGGTGGACCTCGCCTGCCCGGACCTGGTCCTGGCCAACTCCTCAGAGCCCTGGCACCACCTCTTCCGCGTCCCGCCGGACGCCAGGCCCCTGGAGCTGCTGCGCCGCAAGCCCTGAAGACTGCGGCCGGCCGGCTTCCGTCGTCGGAGGCGGCTGGCTGCTCCTGTTCCGCCCTGCAGCCGTCCGCTAGACTCTGCCGAACTGTGGCCGGACATAGTCGAAGGCCCGGGCTCCGGCCTGGTATCCGACGAGGGGCGGCCCAAGTCCGCGGACCTGCGGTCCTGCCGCGCCTTGGGCGCGGGACCGCGGCCGTGGCTGACTTGTATTCTGCAACCAAAGGTTGCAGATTCCAGGCGTGATGGATAATGCCTGCGCGAGGCCGTCTTCAGCGCGCAAGCCCCGAGGAGGTGGCGCGGCCGCTCTCGGTCCGGTCAGGCCCGGCTGGCTGCGTCCCAAGCCGCGAGGAGACCATGCAAGCCGCGGACGTTGATGACCTGGGTCCCCTGGTGGCGATAGGCCTCTTCACCCGCATAGACCAGCGCGGAGCCGCGGTTCTTGGGAGAGACCTCGGCATACTTGCGGGCGTTGGCGTAGTGCGGCTCCAGGCCTTCCTTGTGGAGGCGCGGATAGAAGCCGGCGAGCATGAGGCGGAAGCTTACAATCTGCAAGTACAACTTGCTAAATGTAATCTATGCGGCCCCGTGGCCCCGCGGCCCCGTCAGGGCGCAAGCCCTAGGGCCGCCGCGCGGGCGCGTTCCGCCTCGAACCGGTGCTCGTTGGCGGCCATGGCCCGGGAGTAGCTCAGGAGCAGGTCCCGGTCCTCGGCGGCCAAAGCCTCGCTGAAGGGCTCGGCTGTGTCGAGCATTGAGAGCCGGGCCTGGCCCATGGCCTGACGGTACTCAGCTCCGGCCAGGCCGAGCGGGCCGCAAGCCGGTCCCAGGCGGCCGCAGGCCACTGAGAGCAGGGCCGCCTGGCCGAGCCCGGTCTCGTCCCGGGCCAGCAGGTAGAGGCGCTTGGCCAGGTCCGTGCGGCCTTGCTTGAGCAGGACGGCCGAGGCGGCCAGGGCCGCCTGGGCGTGGCTGGGGTCGCGGCGCAGGACTTCCTGGAGCAAGGGCAAAGCCGCGTCCGACTCGTCCTGGGCCAGCAGTTCGCGGGCGCGCGACCAGATGCGGGCGATGTCCGGGGCCAGGCGCACCTGCGCCAGGAAGTCCTCGCTCAGCCGGGCGTCGGAGATGGGACGCATCTCCAAGGCATAGACCGCGTGCCTGATGAAGCCGGCCGCGTCCGGGTCTTCGTAGAGCAGGCCGGAGCCGGAGAGCTCGGCGAAGGCGGCCGCGGTCTTGGCCCCGTACTTGGAGGCGGCGTCTTGGAGCAGGGCCTCGTAAGCGCGGGGGTCTGCGGCGCGCACGAAGGGCAAGGACAGGAAGCGCGTCAGCTCGACTTCGGGCAAAGGGTAGCGCAGGGGCTTGTTGAGCCTCCAGCAGGCGGCTAGAGCCAGGAGCAAGACGAGAACTTGGCTGGCGCGGCGCTGCCAGCCGCCGCGCTCGGACCAGCGGGCCAGGCCCGCGGCCGCGGCCCAGGACAGGGCCGCGCAGGCGAGCAAAGCGTAGCGGGGCTGGAAGTCCTTGGTGGACATGGCGCGGGAGAGCCCCTGCAGGGGGAGCACGTCGAGGTAGGGCAGCAGGGCCGCGAGAGACCAGAGCAGGAAGAAGCGGAGCCTGCCGGAGAGGGCCGCGATCGCGGCCAAGGCCAGGAGGACTCCGAAGACCCCCGGCGCCTGCCGCGCTCCGAGCAGCTCAGCGGCCACTGCCTTGAGCCTGAGCAGGGGGGTCATGATCGACCAATCGGGGTTGAAGCCTAGGCTGGTCACTCCCTGCAGGCCGGGATGGTTCAGCCGGAAAGCGGCCAGGAACAGGGCCGCGGGTATGAGGTAGGGCAGAAGGGCCCGGCCGGCTGCGCGCAGGCGCTGGGGCCACGGGCCTTCTCCTGGCTCCCAGAACAGGTCGTGGGCCAGAAAGAGCGCGGGCAATACCACGGCCGGGGGCTTGGAGAGCATGGCGCAGAGGTAGAGGACGCAGGCCGGCAAAGTCCGGCCGCTCAGGTGCGCGGCGAAGGCGGCCAGGCAGAAGAGGGTCATGAGCAGATGGGCGGTGACCATGGTCATGCTGGCGTCCCAGAGCAGGGGGTGCAGGCAGAAGATGAGGCCCGCGGCCAGGCCGGCCCAGGCTCGGCCGGTGAGCCGGCGGCCGAGGAGTCCCACCAGCCAGGCGTCAGCGGCGAGCAGGAGCAGGGCTCCGGCGTTGACGGCCAAGGGCTGGGCTCCGGCCAGCCTCCGCTCCAGGAAGAAGTAGGCGAAGGTGGCGGGGACCCAGTCGCCCTTGCCGTAGCGGAAGGCGGTCCAGTAGCTGGGAGTGAAGATGGCGCCCAAGCCGCGCCAGTCCCGGTAGCCCCAGGAGGCTCCCAGGGGGTAGAGGAACTCGGCCCAGGCCGAGACGCAGGAGGTCAGGCGGCCTCGGTAGAGCCAGAGCACGGCCAGGACCGCCAGGGCCTCGAGCAGGCCGGGACGGGCCAGGAGGCCGCGCCAGCCCGGGCCGCGCTGGTCGTCGATCATCGCCGGGTATTATACCGGCTTTGTGGCGCGTTGTGCTTGGTTGTCTGCGCTTGGGCCAATGGCGGGGGGATCCGGTTACCGATTTTTTATTGGCATTCTGGACATTGCGGGGCTATTATCCCATTGATTATGATGCTTGAGGCGCACGAACGTCCGTTCTACCCGTCCGTCCTGCTGGTCTGCGCCGATCCGGAGTCGCGTCTGCATCTCGGGAGGGGGCTGGAGGGGAGGGTATCGAGGCGCCTGCACGCCTGCGGCCCGAAGGAGGCGGCGGGGATGCTGGGGCCTGAGCGGCCCGACGCGGTCTTGCTGGACCTGGGTCTCTGCGAGGGGCCGGCGGCCCTGGAGTGGGTCCGTGTGGTGCGCGACGCCGCGCGCCGAGCGCTGCCGAAGCTGGCGATCTTCGCCGTCTCCTCCGATCATTGGGGGTCTGAGGAAGTGATCGGGCTGTACCGGGCCGGGGCCGATGGGGTCTTCTCCAGGCCCTTCGAGGTGGAGGCGCTTTGGCAGGCAGTGGGTGTGGCCGGGGGTTCGTTGCGGCGGCCGGGCTTGGGCGGCAGGGACTGGGCTCCGATGTGCCTGATGATGGGGCGCGACCTTGGCGTGCTGGAGAGCTTGGGAAAGAATCTGCGGAGGCTGGGTGTCGCGGTGGAGTCTACGGGGTTCGGCTCGGTGGGCTTGGTCATGGCGCACATGCTGGCTCCTGATCTGGTGGTGCTCGACCTGGAGATGGAGCATGACTTGCGGGGTCTGGATGGTTTGAAGATGCTGGAGATCTTGAAGGCTGGGCCGCGGACTTCGGGCGCGAAGGTGGCGATGCTGGCGGGTCCTCGGCAGGCTGGGCTGGAGCGGCGCTGCGTGCGGGTGGGGGCTTCCTTTTACTTTCCGAAGGAGGCGCACGACTGGGACGCGGTGGCGGAGCAGCTGCAGAGGCACTTGATGGGGGGAGCCGTGCTGGGGCATGAGGCTTTGTCGGTGGGGAAGGTGGCCTTGGACCTGGGGGCCAGGCGCGCCTTCGTCGCTGGGGCGGAGGTGTTCTTGACGCAGATGGAGTTCGATCTGCTCGCTTGTCTTATGTGGAACAGTCCGCGGGTGGTGAGCTGGGATGAGCTGCGGAGGTGGGTGTGCGGCGGTGAGGGTGGGGGTTTGTCTTTGGGCAAGGAGTCGGGGACTTTGCATGTGATCAGGTATCGTGTCTGCCGGAAGCTGGGCCGGGCGGCGGGGTATTTGCGCGTGCAGAGGGGTTTGGGGCTGCGGTTCTCCGCTTAGGCGGTGGCTGGGGGGGGGATGGGGTTGGGGAAGGGGCTGTGTGTTGTTACGGTTGTTACTGTGGATATTTGGTAGATTTGGTGTTACATTCCCTATTGTTGAGGTTGGGGTTGGGAAGGTGCCGGAACTGAATCGTCGCTAACGTGGTCGTGGCTTCATGTGTTGCCGAGCGCATGGAGTGCATCTGATAACGCCGAGTAGCTCTTCGCCGAGGGCTGTACTCAGAGCTCTCCGCCTCTTCGGGCGGAGTGGTTTCTTGCCATATTGGGGCAGGTTGACTCCGCTGAGCACCGCCCGAAGTTCCCGCCATACACGTTCGGCTGGCCGGAAGGCAGCCGGCGTCTTTTTCCCTCAGTTCGACAGCGGTGCTCGCCGCGTTGATCCAACGGCCCAAGCTCTCCCTAACCAAGCGCAGTCGCAACATCGAGGAGTCCTTCAATGAGAATCTTCTTCCTTATTTTTGTCGCTAGCTTCGCGGCGCACACGGCATGGGCGGCGCAGCCACCTGATAAGGGGATGAGAAGTGATTCAACGGACACAATGGCACAAGCCGAGGTCTCGGGGGATCATGCTGAGGGTCGTAGCTCTTCAGGTATGGGATTGAAGAGATTTTTGGAGCTTTCCGAGTCTACTATCAAAGGGTCACGCAAGTTGAACATTGAACCAGGGAAGCAAGCCGATGGAATTAAGACAGGATTGATTATGGCCTATGGCCACATTATTCGCCCGCCATACAAGATTGAGTGGAAGAATGACAGATTGCTCGTTAATGGCGTTCAGGTTATTCCATCGCTAATTCGGCAGCGCGAGAAAACTGAACCTCCACCGCAATATAGCGATTCGGAAGAAAAACAATCGCGGCGAAGAAAAGAAGTTAAGGATAGTATTCGGGAAATATATCGAAATAAAATAGCACGAAACCCGCGCGGCGAAGTGAAGAAAGAAATCATGGCATATTTGGCGAGATCAACAGATGTTTTTCAAAATCCTGTTTGGATAAGTGAAGATGAACTGTATATTCAAGAAGCGGAGACTCAAATTCGACATTCAATTAGTTTTGAGGGTCCTCCACCTCCCAGTGAATCTGAGAAAAAGAACAATCTTGTCAAGGCACGAGCTTCCTATGCGCAGTCAATTATAAAAGGTTTGCAGCAAGGTGCGTTTATCATGTTCTACTCCAGCGGCGGCAACGGGAGTGGGCGAGATCCCCGACAACGTGTAAACAAAATTATGCAAGAACCGGGATTGTCTCGTGACCAGCGGATTGAGTTGCTTAAGGAAAAAGTTTTCAGGAATTATGACCCCGCATTGGATGTCATTGAAAATTATAACCAAGATGAATGGAAGCAAGAGACTAAATAAATCGAGTTCTGGAAAAATTGGGAGCAGTCTCGGTCTTAGCCTGCTTCTGACAGGGACTGCTTTTGCCGCTATCTCACCAGAAATCCCTGAATTCAGAACAGCTCAGGTATTTGCCCCATATTTCTTCTCCTTCGGCGATCAGGGAAGCAGTGTGATTCA
>JAQUNT010000087.1 GCA_028717525.1 Elusimicrobiota bacterium | reverse complement strand
CTCTCCCCTTCCTCCAATATCCTGCTCCGATAATCCGCATCCTGTGCTGTCTGTACGTGAATCGAACGGTCAGGATTCCACCGCCTACTTTGCCGAAACAATAGAATCGCTGCTCCGTTTGGCTATGCGGCGGCAGCCGCAGCGCCCTCCGCGTTCAGCCGACCGGCTTGGCCGCCTTCTCCAGCTCCCGCGCCATGCAGCCAGCGAACCTCGCCGCGGCCGCATTGCTCGGCAGCACCTTCGCTCCAGCCGCCTGCAAGGCCGATTCCACCTTGCTGCGCTTCTGCGGGTCCTTCTCCGTGCCCGTGACCGAGCAGACGAAGGCCAGGTGACGGCCCGCTTCCTCCGCGGTCTTGCGCGCGGCCGCGATGGCTGGCACCAACTCCCCGGCCGGGTCCATGTTGGAGCCAAAGCCCAGCACCACGTCCAGCAGGATCACCGCCGTCTCCGGGTCCTTGGCTTCGTCCAGGATACGCCGGTTGCGCAGGGAAAAGTCGATCATCGGGTGCGGCCGGCCCACGGTAAAAGCATCCTCGCCCAGGTCCACCACCGTGTGGCCCTGCGACTTCCAGGCGTCGGCCAAGGCCTTGTTCGACCCCAGCGGCGCGTTCGAATACACCTCGCGCAGAACGTCCCGGAAGATCACCTGGGCCTCGCCGCAGAACGTCCCCCCGCTGAACAGGCCCCGCACGAACCTCTGGCCCCTGGCAAAGCGCGCAGCCTCCTCGGCCGCCGTCTCGCCGAGCTCCTCGTCCCGCGCCTGCAGCCCTCTCAGGGCCGACTCCGCGGTCTTGCCCCGGGCCAAAGCCACCGCGGCCAAAGCCGCCTCCTCCAGGGTGCCCGCGAAGCTCATGCCCGAGCCGGCCAGACTCTTCGGGTCAGCGCCCAGGAACATCGCCACCACCGGCTTCTTCACCGACTTCACAGCCGCGCAGAGCTTCTTGAGCACGCTCTCGTGCGGGGGCTTGGACACCAGCACGATCACCTTCGTGGCCTCGTCCTCGGCCAAGGCGCGCAGGCCCTCCAGGAGCATGATCCCGCCCACTTCCTTCTTGACGTCGCGTCCGCCGGTGCCGATGGCCTGGGATATGCCCCCGCCTTCGTTGGAGATGATGGAGGAAACCTCCTGCAGGCCCGTGCCGGCCGCGGCCACCATGCCGATGCTGCCGCGGGACACCGCGTTGGCGAAAGCCAGAGGCACCCCGTTGATGATCGCGGTGCCGCAGTCCGGGCCCATGACCAAGAGCCCCTTCGAGCGCGCGAACTCCTTGAGCTCCACCTCCGTCTCTACCGGCACGTTGTCGGAGAACAGCATCACGTGCAGGCCCTTGCGCAGGGCTTCCATGGCCACATCGCCCGCATAGCGGCCCGCCACCGACACCATCGCCATGTTGGCCCCGGGCAGCACCTTCAAGGCTCCCTCCAGGCTCTTAGGATTGTAGGAGCTCTCGGGGCCCGAGGTCTTGCGCACGTTCTTGAGCAGGGATTCCGCCTCGGCCAAAGCGGCCGTCGCGGACTTCTCGTCCTTGACCTTCACGCTGATGAGAAGGTCCGTGTCCCCGGCCTTGGCCAGCTCCGGGCAGAGCAGGCCCGAGGACTTCAGGATGGCCAGGTTCTCGGCCGTGCCCATCACCACCGCGGCGTCTATGACGCCGGCCTGGGCTGAGAGCTCCCGGCCCACGATCATCAGGGTCACCGAGTCGAAATAGGCTCCTGTCTTGACGGTTCCTTTCACGACCATAACGGTTCCTCCTTATCTAAGGCTAGGATGAGTCCCACGCAGGTGTCCGCTCCCGAGGTCTCGCCCGAGGCCAAGACCGCGTCCAGGCGAGCCTCGGACGGCTCGGCCATAAGCTCCTTGAGCGGCGCGAAGAAGCGCCCCTCGCGGGCGCAGTCGAGGAAAGCGGAGGAGAGCGGGTTCTGGCCCTGGGCTTGGGCGTAGACCCGCTCCACGTCTTGGGCGGAGCCCGCGCCGCGCAGGTGCAGGCCCCAAAGATAGCCGCAGAGCAGGTCGTCCCCGCTCGGGGTCAGTCCCAGGCCGGCCCCGCGCGCCGCCTTCGCGCCGGCTTCCAGGTCTCCGCGGCGCAGGCTCCGCGCGGCCTCTTGGAGACGGCGGACCAAAGCGGACTCGAATCCGGAAGCCAAGTTCCGGCAGCGGCGGGAGTCCAGCAAGAAGGCCAGGCTCTTCGGATGGGCCTTGCGCAGCAGCAGCTCGCGCAGCTGCCGCAGGTCCAGGCCTCGGGGCTTTGGCGGCCGCGAGTCGAAGAGCGGGGACTTGGGGAAGCTCTCCCCGTCCAGGGAGAAGGAGCCGTCTGCGACCTCGAGCCGGCTCAAGCTGGAAAGGTCGCAGCCCGCCATCACGATGTTGATGGGCCCGCCGCCCACGGCCGGGGCCACCACGCTGGCCAGCCGGCCCTGGCGCATGAAGTTCACGGCCCGGCTGAAGCGGGAATGCAGGGTGTAATCGCCCGGCCGGATGCGGTCGCCGAAGCTGAGGACCTTGGTCATGGCGCCAGGAGGCTCGTCGACAGAGTATATTAAATCGGCTCGCCGCAGGCGCGGGCCCTAAATTGGTATCATAGGGCTCCAATGGCCAAGAAAGACTACGTCGTCGTGGGAATCGACCTGGGCGCCACCAAGATGCTGGCGGGCGTGCTCCAGGGAAAGAAGGTCCTGGCCGCGGTCAAGGCCAAGACCGACCCCTCCGGCGGCGAGCGGGAGTTCTTCGCCACCATCGCCGCCACCGTGGCCAAGGCCCTGGAGGAGGCCGGGGTCAAACCCTCGCGCCTGGCCGCCGTTGGCGCCGGCTGCCCCGGCGTGCTCGACTACCGCAGCGACCGCATCGTCTCCTCGGCCAACATCCCCTTCATCAAGGACTACCCCCTGGCGCGCAAGCTGCAGAAGCTCTTCAAGGTCCCGGCCGCGGTGGAGAACGACGCCAACATGGGCCTCTATGGCGAACAGCAGTTCGGCGCGGCCGCGGGCTGCGAGCACGTGGCCGGCTTCTTCCTGGGCACGGGCATCGGCGGGGCCCTCATCCTGGACGGCAGGCTCTATCGCGGCTCCTCCGGCGCGGCCGGCGAGCTCGGCCACATCTTCGTAGACCCCCTGGGCCCGGCCTGCGGCTGCGGCAACCGCGGCTGCCTCGAGGCCCTGGCCGGCCGGCTGGCCCTGGCCGGGGAGGCCGCGGCCCTGGCCGCGCGCGGCGGCGCCCCGCGCCTCATGAACGACGCCGGGGCCGACGTGCGCAAGCTCAAGAGCGGGGCCCTGGCCCGCGCGGTGGAGGCCGGCGACAAGCAGCTCAAGGACCTGGTGCGGCGCAAGGCCGTCCTGGTCGGCCTGGCCATGGCCAACATCGTCAACACCCTCGACCCCGAGTGCGTCGTGCTGGGCGGCGGCCTGGTGGAGGCCATGGGCGACCTCATCGTGCCCGCGGCCGAAGAGTCCATGCGCCGCCACGCCATGCCCGACATCTCCGCCCACGTCACCGTGGTCCCGGCCAAGCTCGGAGACCTCGCCATCGTCATGGGCGCGGCCCAGTGGGCCAGGAGCAAGTTCGATGCCTGAGACCGCGGCGGTCATCGACATCGGCTCCGGCGCGGTGCGCATGGTGGTGGCCGAGTTCGGCCCCCAGGCCGCCATCCGCAGGCTGGAGAGCCTCTCCCAGCCCGTGCGCCTGGGCCGCGACGTGTTCACCACCGGCCGCATATCCTCCGCGGTGATGCGCGAGACCGTGGAGATCCTGCGCAACTTCAAGGCCACGGCCGACACCTACGGGGTCAAGAAGATGCACGCCATCGCCACGTCGGCCGTGCGCGAGGCGGCCAACCGCGACAATTTCGTGGACAAGGCCTTCCTGCTGGCGGGCATCGACGTGGAGGTGGTGGAGGGCACGGAGGAGAACCGCCTGGTCCTCCTGGCCGTGGAGAGCGCCCTGGAGGAGAAGCTCCAGACCCAGAAGAAGAACTGCCTCATCATGGAGGCGGGCGGCGGCGCCACCGAGATCATCGTGCTCACCAAGGGCAAGGTGGAGCTGACCCGGACTTTGCCCATCGGCTCCATCCGCCTGCCCGAGCGCCTGGTTCTGGGCCGCAGCGAGCCCGGGGTGATCCAGCGCGCGGTGCGCCGCGCCGTGCACACCATGGCCGACGACGCCCGGCGCGAGTACGACCTGGCCCAGGTGGACACCTTCATCGCGCTGGGCTCGGACATGCGCCTGGCCGCCCGGCAGATCTCCGGCGGCAAGGAGGGGGGCGCGGACCAGGGCTACAGCCAGCTCGCGGTCAAGGACTTCCTGGACTTCGCCAAGCCCCTGGCCAAGATCCCGCCCGAGGAGCTGGCGGCCAAGTACGCCATCCCGTTCGCGGACGCGGAGACCCTCTCCCCCGCGCTCCTCATCACCACCTGCTTCCTGGCCGAGACCAAGGTCGAGACCGTGATCGTGCCCCTGCTCAGCATCCGCGACGGGCTGCTGCTGGAGATGTCCCAGCTGGCCTCCGGGGGCAAGCGCTCCGACGTCTCGCGCCAGGTCACCAGCTCCGCGCGCAGCCTGGGCCGCAAGTACCGCTACGACGAGCCCCACGCCGGCAACGTGGCCGCCCTGGCGCTGAAGCTCTTCGACCTGCTCAAGGGCGAGCACGGCCTGGGGGCCCGGGAGCGCATGCTCCTGGAGGCCTCGGCCATCCTCCACGACATCGGCCTCTACATCTCCCCGACCAGCCACCACAAGCACTCCGCCTACCTGGTCAACGCCTCCGAGGTGTTCGGCCTGCGCAAGTCGGACAAGGACATCGTCTCCAACGTGGTGCGCTACCACCGCCGGTCCCTGCCCAAGCCCACCCACACCGCCTACATGTCCCTGCCCCGCGCCGACCGCACCGTGGTGGCCAAGATCGCGGCCATCCTGCGCGTGGCCGACGCCCTGGACAACCCCCACCAGCAGAAGGTCCAGGACTTCACCTTGGACAAGGCGCAGGATAGCTACACCCTCTGGGTCGGCCCGGAGGCCGGGGACGTCTCCCTGGAGCGCCAGGCCGTGCAGACCAAGGGCGACATGTTCGCGGAGATCTTCGGCTCCTCCATCGCGCTCAAGCAGAGGTCCTCGTGAGCTCGGCCGACGACAACTTCATCGACCGCGAGCTCTCCCTGCTGGAGTTCCAGGCCCGGGTCCTGGCCGAGGGCATGGACTCCGCCAACCCCCTGCTCGAGCGCCTCAAGTTCATCGGCATCGTCAGCTCCAACATGGACGAGTTCTTCATGAACCGCCTGGCCCGGCTGGAGCCCGGTTCCGCGGCCAGCGCCGCGGCCCGGGAGAAGGCCCGGGAGCTCGTGGCCGGGCAGTGGCGCTACTTCGCGCTGACCATGGTGCCCGAGCTCGAGGCCGCGGACATCAAGCGCGTCCTGCCCGGCCTGCCGGACGAGCGGCAGGCCGTCTACGTGGACCAGTTCTTCGCCAAGGAGCTCCTGCCCATCCTCACCCCCATCGCTCTGGCCCCGGAGCGCGAGGTCCCGGCGCTGACCAACCTGGGACTCTATCTGGTGGCGGCTTTGGCCGAGCCCGGCCGCAAGACCCCGCCCAAGTACGCCTTGGTGGAGCTCCCCGCCAGCCTGCCGCGCCTGGTGTCCTTGCCCTCGGACACGGGCTACCGCTACATGCTCCTGGAGGACATCCTGCGCCGCAACGCGGCCGAGCTGTTCCGGGGCTTCGAGCTGGCCGCCACCGGCCTCATGCGCCTGACCCGCGCCGCGGAGCTGCCCATCGACGAGGAGCGCGACGAGGACTTCATCAAGGTCATGGCCGAGGCGCTCAAGGCCCGGCGCAGCAACCCGGTGGTGCGCGTGGAGCTGGCCGCCCCGGCCTCCATGGGCGCCTTCGTGCGCGAGCGCCTGGGCCTCTCCGACGCCGAGGTGTACGAGTTCGAGGGCTGGCTCGACCTCAAGGGCGTGTCCCAGTTCGCCTTCCAGGCCGGCTTCGCCCACCTCAAGCGGCCCGCCTGGCAGCCCCTGCCCGCGCCCGAGTTCGAGGGCAGCGACGACGTCTTCAAGCTCATCCGGGAGAAGGACGTCCTGGTCCACCACCCCTACGAGAGCTTCGACTGCGTGGCGCGCTTCCTGGCCGCGGCCGCCTCCGACCCGGACGTGCTGGCCATCAAGCAGACCCTCTACCGGGCCGGCCGGCACTCCTCCATCGTCAACTCCCTGGAGGCCGCCGCGGAAGCGGGCAAGCGCGTGACCGTGCTCGTGGAGCTCAAGGCCCGCTTCGACGAGGAGAACAACATCGAGTGGGCCAAGCGCCTGGAGGCCGCCGGCGCCAGCGTCATCTACGGGGTCGCGGGCCTGAAGACCCACGCCAAGGCGGCCCTGGTGGTGCGCCGCGAGCCGGACGGGATCCGGCGCTACGTGCACCTGGGCACCGGCAACTACAACGAGCGGACCGCCCGCCTCTACTGCGACCTGGGCCTGTTCACCTCCAAGGACGAGTTCGCTTCCGATGTCTCCGCCTTCTTCAACATGGTGACCGGCTACTCCCAGCCCGCGGACTGGGCCAGGATCGAGGTGGCGCCCTACGGCCTGCGCCGGCGCCTGCTGCGCCTCATCGCCCGGGAGGCCATGACCTCCACCAAGTCCCGGCCGGGCCTCATCACGGCCAAGATGAACTCCCTGGTGGACTCCGAGCTCATCGAGGCCCTCTACGCCGCCTCCAAGGCCGGGGTGCAGGTGAAGCTCAACGTGCGCGGCATCTGCCGCCTGCGGCCCGGGGTCAAGGACCTCAGCGAGAACATCGAGGTGGTCAGCGTGGTGGACATGTTCCTGGAGCACGCCCGGGTCTTCCACTTCGGCAACCGCGGGGAGGACGAGGTCTACCTCTCCAGCGCGGACTGGATGCCGCGCAACCTGGACCGCCGCGTGGAGCTGATGTTCCCGGTGGAGGACAAGGAGAACAAGAAGGAGCTCGTGGAGCTCCTCAAGCTCTACTTCCGGGACAACGAGAAGGCCTGGCGCCTCAAGCCCGACGGCTCCTACGAGAAGGTGCCCGCGGAGTCCAAGAAGCGCTTCCGGGCGCAGGAGCAACTCTGCAAGGCCGCGGCCGAGAAGGCCAAGCTCCTGGCCGCGGCCGCCCCGACGCAGCTCAAGCCGCGCACCGCGCCCAAGGCGTCCTAGCGCGGCCCGCCCCGGCTATTCCAGAAGGAAGACCTCCTCCACCGGCTTCTGGAAATAGCGGGCCAGCTTGACGCCCAGCAGGAGGGAGGGGACGTAGTCGCCCTTCTCTATGGAGATGATGGTCTGGCGCGTGACCCCCACGGCCTGGGCCAGTTCCTCCTGGGTCAGGTCGCGTTCGGCGCGCAAGACCTTCAGTCGGCACTTGAAGTCGGGCATGGTCAGGCCAGCCGCCGCATCACGGCCTGGTAGACGCCTTGGGACAACCCAGCCGTGATGATCAGCAGGATGATTCCGCGGGACAGATGGCCATAGTGCAGGTACTGGTAGATGCCCACCACCGCGATGGTCGCCCAGGTGGTCATGAAGGCCATGGTGTTGGCCACGTAGTTGAGGTACACCTCGCGTTCGTCGGTCTCGGGCCGGCCGCGCTTCATTAGGAAGAGGACTATGCTCGCTGCGAGGACTCCGGCGGTCAGCCAGCGCAGGATGCCGTTCATTGTGGCCAACACGAAAACGATGAACGTGACCACGACCGTAATCCGTAAAGCCATCTCCAGCCAGTCCGCCATTTTCTTGTTGATCATGTATGCCTCCTCAATAAGTAAATTATAGCACACATAATGTAAAAGATACCTTACATAATGTCAAGTTGAAAATACTTTATCCGGGAGCCAGATGGCTCAGACCCGGTCCAGGGCGCGCAGGAGGCGGTCCGTCCCCACCGCGATCCTGCGTCAGGAGCGGGTCCGCTAAGCCGGACCTTCTCCGGCTAGCCTTTCTGCTGATGCCGGCTGCGCACCTGGTCGATGAGCTCGCCCAGGCCCGAGGCCACGTTGCGGATGCCCTTCTTGG
>JAQUNT010000086.1 GCA_028717525.1 Elusimicrobiota bacterium | reverse complement strand
GCACGGTGCTTCCTCTCTACGCGGGGATCTCCAGGCGTGGAGCCGGCATCGGCCCCGCGGTGGCCTTCCTTTATTCCGGCCCGGCCATCAACGTCCTGGCCATCATCGTGACCGCGCGCGTGCTGGGCCTGGAGCTGGGCGTGGCCCGGGCCGTGGGAGCGATCGTCTTCTCGATCGTCATCGGCCTGCTCATGGCCTTCATCTTCCGGCGCGAGGACGGCGCGGTCCCGGACGACTCCATGTTCGCGGCCGCAACCGAGGCTCCGGCCCGCCCGCTCTGGAAGGAGACCCTCTACTTCCTGAGCATGGTCTGCGTGCTGGTCTTCGCGGCCTGGGCCAGGCCCGAGCAGCCGGTAGGGTTCTTCGACGCGGTCTACCGCGTCCATTGGTGGCTGGCGGGAGCCAGCTTGGCGGCCCTCCTCTGGATGCTCCGGGCCTGGTTCAGCAGGGAGGAACTGGCCTCCTGGACGGATTCCGCTTGGGGCTTCGCCAAGCAGATCTTCCCCCTGCTGCTCGCAGGGGTCTTCGCCGCGGGCCTGCTCATGGGCCGGCCGGGCCTGGACCACGGGCTCATCCCCGACCGCTGGGTGGCCGCTCTGGTGGGAGGCAACTCGCTCTGGGCCAATCTCTTCGCCTCGGTCGCGGGAGCCCTCATGTATTTCGCCACCTTGACCGAGGTGCCCATCCTGCAGGGCCTCATGGGCTCGGGCATGGGCAAGGGCCCCGCCCTCGCCCTTCTGCTGGCGGGACCGGCCCTGAGCCTGCCCAGCATGATCGTGCTCGACAAGATCATGGGCCGCAGGAAGATGCTGACCTACGTCGGCTTGGTGGTGGCCATGTCCACCTTGGCCGGGATGCTGTACGGCGCTCTGTTCTCTTAGGGAGAGACCATGAAGATCGAAGTCTTCGGACCGGGCTGCGCCAAGTGCGCGAACACGGAGCAGACCATCAAGGCGGTCCTGGCCGAACTCGGACGGCAGGCCGAGGTGGTCAAGGTCACGGACATCACCGAGATGGTGGACCGGGGCGTCATGTTCACCCCGGCGGTCATGATCGACGGCAAGAAGGTCTGCGAGGGCAAGGTTCCCACCGCCGAGATGGTCAAGGAGTGGCTGAAATGATCTCTGCCCGGAAGCCATGAAGCGCTGGTTCGGGGGACTCCTGCTGGCTTTCGCGGCGCTCAGCGCCGTCGTCGCGGTCTACCAGGAGCGGCGTCGGGCTCCGCCGGCTCCGGCTGCGCCGGCCGAGGCGGCGGTCGAGACCGCGCCCGCGCGGGCGCCGAAGAAGGTGGAGCGGCCCGTCGTCATCGCCCGCTATTGCCGCGGCCAGGCCCGGTGCTCGAATTGTCTCAAGATCGAGCAGTACTCGCGGGAGGCCATCGAGACCGGGCTGCGCCAGGCCCTGGACTCCGGCCGGTTGAGGTTTGAGGTCGTCAACGTGGAGGAGCCTGCCCACCGGCACTATCTCCAGGATTACGGGCTCTACACGAAGTCCCTGGTCCTGGTCGCTCAGCGGGGCGGCAAGGAAGTCCGGTACAAGGTGCTCAACGGCGTCTGGGACCATCTCAACGACAAGAACGCCTTCCTGGCTTATGTGAGAGAGGAGACGGAGAGCTTCCTGAAGCAGCCATGATCGAAACGGCGACCGCCTTCTGGCTCGGGATCATGACCTCCCTAAGCCCGTGCCCATTGGCGTCGAATATCGCCGCCCTCTCGTTCTGCCTGCGCGGCGCCCCTTCAGGCCGAGGGGCCGCAGGCCGCGGCGCCGCCTACTCCGTGGGACGCGCGGCGGCCTATGCCGGGTTGGCCGTGCTCATCGCCTCCGCAGGCTTGTCCATCCCCTTGGTCTCCGATTTCCTGCAGCGCACCATCAACAAGGCTCTGGGCCCGATATTGGTCCTGACCGGAGCGGTCCTGCTGGATCTGCTCCCCTTGAACTTCGGGTCCTGGCGGCCGAACGAGGCTTGGACCGCCAGGCTGCTGAGGGGCGGCGCTCTCGGCTCGGCCGGAATGGGGTTCCTCCTGGCTTTGGCCTTCTGTCCGGTTTCGGCCGCCATCTTCTTCGGCGCGCTCATCCCTCTGTCCCTCAAGAGCGGCTCCGCCTTCGGGCTGCCCTTCGTCTACGGCCTGGCCACCGGATTGCCGGTCCTGGTGCTCGCCGCAGGCACGGCCGGGGGAGCCGCCGCCTTGGCCAAGGGCTACGAAAAGGCCGTTCTCATCGAGCGCTGGGCTCGGCCCGCGACGGGCATCGTGCTCGTGTCTGTCGGCATCTACTTCACGCTGAGATATATATTCCAAGTCCTATGAAGATCCTCTTCCTCTGCACGGGAAACTCCTGCCGCAGCCAGATGGCCGAAGGCTGGACGCGGCATCTGCATGGGGACAAGTTCGAAGTCCATTCCGCGGGCGTCCAGCCGGCGGGACTCCATCCCCTGGCGGTGCAGGTCATGAAGGAGTCCGGCGTCGACATCTCGACGCAGAAGTCGAAGCATGTCCGCGTGCTCAAGGATATTGATTTCGACTGCGTCATCACGGTCTGCGACAGCGCCAGGGAAAGCTGCCCGCTCTTCCCGGGCCAGACCAAGGTGCTGCATCATGACTTCGAGGACCCGGCCTACGCGAAAGGAACCGACGAAGAAGTGCTGGCAGTATTCCGGCGGGTACGCGACCAGATAAAGGATTTCGTCTCAGGACTGCCGGAATATCTCTCGAATAGGAGGACAGCATGACTGACGGAGTCGCGGCGAAACTCTCTTGGCTCGACAGGTTCCTCACCCTATGGATATTCCTCGCCATGGCCATAGGCGTGGGGATCGGGTTCTTCATCCCGGCATCCACGGCTTTCATCAATCGGTTCCAGGTCGGGACCACCAACATCCCCATCGCCATCGGGCTTATCCTCATGATGTATCCGCCGCTGGCCAAGGTCAAGTACGAGGAGATGGGCGACGTCTTCAGCAATTGGAAAGTACTGGGGTTGTCCTTGGTGCAGAACTGGGTGATCGGCCCCATCCTGATGTTCCTGCTGGCCGTCACCTTCCTGCGCGGCTACCCGGAGTACATGGTCGGGCTCATCATGATCGGGCTGGCGCGCTGCATCGCCATGGTCATCGTCTGGAACGACCTGGCCAAGGGCGACCGGGAGTACTGCGCCGGCTTGGTCGCATTCAACAGCGTGTTCCAGGTCCTCTTCTTCAGCGCCTATGCCTGGGTGTTCATCACGGTGCTGCCCCCGCTCTTCGGCCTCAGCGGCAGCGTGGTCCAGGTCAGCATGGGACAGATCGCCCGCAGCGTGTTCATCTACCTGGGCATCCCGTTCCTGGCGGGACTCATCACGCGCTTCACCCTGCTGAAGATCAAGGGCAAGGCTTGGTATGAGGCCGTGTTCATCCCCAGGATCAGCCCGCTGGCGCTGATATCCCTGCTCTTCACCATCGTGGTGATGTTCAGCTTGAAGGGCGACCTCATCGTCCGCATACCGATGGACGTCGTGCGCATCGCCGTCCCGCTGTTCGTCTACTTCACGGTCATGTTCTTGGTCAGCTTCTGGCTGGGGCACAAGGCCGGGGCCGACTACGGCAAGACCGCCACGCTGTCGTTCACGGCCGCCAGCAACAACTTCGAGCTGGCCATCGCCGTGGCGGTGGCGGTCTTCGGGATCAACTCCGGGGCGGCTTTCGCCGCGGTCATAGGGCCCTTGGTGGAGGTCCCGGTCATGATCGGCCTGGTGAACGTGGCGTTCTACTTCCAGAAACGGATGGATTGGAGGAAATGTGCGGAAATCGACTGACCCCAAGAAGACTCACGAACTGGTCCGGAAGGCTTACGGCGAAGTCGCCAGGAAGCAGTCCTCCTGCGGCTGCGGCCCATCCTGCTGCGGCTCGACGCCTCAGGCGGTCTCCGAAGGGGACTTGGGCCTCTCCTGCGGCGACCCCGTGGCTTTCTCCCAGCTCAAGCCGGGAGACGCGGTCCTCGACCTCGGCTCCGGAGCCGGCAAGGACGTGTTCCTGGCCGCCCGCCAGGTCGGGGCCTCGGGCCGGGTCATCGGCGTGGACATGACCCCGGAGATGCTGGCCCTGGCCCGCCGCAACCAGGAGAAGCTGGGGCTGGGCAATGTCGAGTTCCGGAAAGGGACGATCGAGGAACTGCCCCTGGAGGACGCTTCGGTGGACATCGTCATCTCCAACTGCGTCATCAACCTCTCGCCTGACAAGCCGAAGGTGTTCCGCGAGGCTTTCCGGGTCCTCAGGCCGGGCGGCCGGCTCGTGGTCAGCGACATCGTCCTGCAGAAGCCCCTGCCGCCGAAGCTCAAGGCCGACCAGGGCCTCTACGCCGCCTGCATAGCCGGGGCCCTGCTGCGCAAGGACTACCTGCGGGCGGTGCGGGACGCCGGGTTCCCGGAGCCGGAGATCCTGTCCGACCGCCTCTACCAGGCGTCTTCGGTCCAGGGCGACCCTGTCACCGGAGACGCTGCCGGCGCCCTGGCCGGAGCCGCGGCCAGCATCACCATCCTGGCCCGCAAGCCGCGCTAGCCATGGCCAAGGACCCGCGCGAACAGGCCGAGGCCGCAGACGAGCTCACCCTGCGCCTGCCCGCGCAGGCCGCGCGCCGGCTCGGCCTCTGCGCCGGGTCGCGGCTGGACGTCGCCGTGGAAAGGGGCAAGGTCACCCTGCGGCCCGACATCCACAGCCTGGCCAAGGTCTACTTGGAGCCAAGCTCCCGGTGCAACCTGGCCTGCCGCACCTGCATCCGCCAGACCTGGTCCGAGCCCCAGGGCGACATGTCCCCGGAGGTCTTCCGGAAGCTTCTCAAGGATCTGCGCCGGTTCCCCAGCCTGGAGTCCATCATGCTGGGCGGCTTCGGCGAGCCCGCGGTCCATCCCGGGCTGCTGTCTATGGTCGCGGACTTGAAGGCCCTGGGCCTGCGCGTCGAGATGGTCTCCAACGGCACCCGGCTCGACGAGGCGATGGGCCGGGGCCTGCTGCGGGCCGGCCTGGACCGCCTTTGGATCTCGCTCGACGGCACGGAGGCGGAGACCTTCGAGCAAGTCCGCAAGGGGGCGCGCTTCAAGGACGTGGTCCGCAATGTCAAGCGCCTCCGGGAGCCGGGCCGGGGCGGCGCGGGGGGGATCGCGATCGGCATCGCCTTCGTGGTGACGCGCAAGAACCTGGGGGATCTCAAGGCGGTCGGCGCCATGGCGAGGAAGATCGGCGCGGACCGGGTGTCCGTCAGCAACGTCATCCCCTACAGCCTGGAGATGGAGCTCCAGATGGCCTGCAATTTCGCGGTGACCTTGGGAACCTTGGCCGCGACCAGCGACAAGGTGGACATCGACCTACCCCGGCTCGACGCCGTCGAATCCACTAAGGAGGTCCTGTGGCAGCTCCTCGCCGGAGGGGAAGGCTTGTCCCTCATGGGCACGCAGGTCGGCGCCCGGGTCGATGAATGCCGGTTCATCCGCGAGAGATGCGCCTGCGTCCGCTGGGACGGGAAGGTCGCCCCCTGCATGGGCCTGATGCACGCCCACTCGACCTTCTTCCAGCGCAGCCGCCGCGAGGTCCAGGCCTACAGTCCCGGCGACGTCACCCGGCAGAGCCTATGGGAGGTCTGGAACGGGGCGGACTACGCCGCGTTCCGCGAGAAGGTGGCGGCCTTCGACTTCTCCCCCTGCCACGTCTGCGGAGGCTGCCACCTTTCCGAGCAGAACCTCGAGGACTGCCAGGGGAACTCCTTCCCCGCGACCTGCGGCGGCTGCCTATGGGCCCAGGGCATCATCCAGTGCCCGTAGCTCCCCGGCCGCGCCCTGATCCCAGGAAGTTCTCCCATTATCGTATAATCGCACGGCCCGACTCCGGGCCGGAGGACTCCGCAATGCGCTTCAAGAACAAGGTTCTGATCATCGGCTACGGCGCCGTCGCGCGGTGCATGCTGCCCATACTGCTGAAGCACATCTCCATCCCGCACGAGCGCATCACGGTCATCGACTTCGCGGACAAGAGAGGCGAGCTGGCGCCCTGGATCAAGCGCGGGGTGCGTTTCGTCCAGAAAAGGATCACCCCGATCAACTTCGCGCAGGTCCTCTCCGGCAACGTCTCCCCCGGGGGCATCATCATCGACCTGTCCTGGAACATCGACTGCATCGAGATGCTCAACTGGTGCCACGAGAACAGAGTCTTGTATCTCAACACCTCGGTGGAGGAATGGGACCCTTACTCCGACATCAACATCAAGACCCCGTACCAGAAATCCCTTTACTGCCGCCAGACGGAGATCCGCAAGCTGACGTCCCGCTGGCAGGGGGACGCGACCACCGCGGTCATAGACCACGGCGCCAACCCCGGGCTGATCTCCCACTTCACGAAGAAAGGCCTGGCCGACATCGCCCAGAAGGCTTTGGCGGACGACGGACTGCCGGCCCGGGCCAAGCAGCGGGTCAGGGAATGCCTCAAGGCCAAGGTCTTCTCGCATCTGGCCCGGGAGCTCAACGTCAAGGTCATCCACATCAGCGAGCACGACACGCAGATCACGGACCAGCCCAAGCGGTTCAACGAGTTCGTGGGGACCTGGAGCATCGAAGGCCTGCACGAGGAGGGCATCGCCCCCGCGGAGATGGGCTGGGGGACCCACGAGAATGCCATGCCCCTGTTCTCGACCTTCCCGCCCGAAGACGGGAGGAACCAGCTCTTCCTCTCCCAGATGGGCATGAACACCTGGGTGCGGTCCTGGGTCCCCAACGAGGAGATCATCGGGATGGCCATCCGCCACGCCGAGGCCATCAGCATCTCCAGCCACCTCACGGTCCGGGAGAAAGGCAAGGTCGTCTACTGCCCCACCGTGCATTACGCGTACATGCCCTGCAACGACACCATCACCTCCCTGCACGAACTCCGCTGCCGGAACTACGACCTCCAGAAGAAGCTGCGCATCATAAACGACGAGATCGTCGAAGGCGATGACATCCTGGGAGCCCTCATCATGGGGCATCGCTACAATTCCTGGTGGACCGGCAGCGTGCTCAGCATCGAGGAGTCGCGCCGCCTGGTCCCGCACCAGAACGCGACGACCGTGCAGGTCGCCATCGGAGCGGTCTCAGCCATCGCGTGGATGATGGGAAACCCGCGCAATGGGGTCTGCATGCCGGACGACCTGCCCTACGAATACATCCTCGACATCGCCCGCCCCTACCTGGGGCAGCTGGTCTCGATCCCGTCCGACTGGACCCCGCTCAAGAACTACCAGATCTTCTTCAAGGAGAACCCCAATCTCCTCCTGGACCGGAAGAACGTCTGGTCCTTCAACAACTTCCTATTCTGGGATTAGGCTCGGGGCGGCCGCTCACTCCACGAAGTTGAGGTCGCGGCCGTGCGTGTCCTTGAGCCCGACCAGGCTGGCCGCGGCCAGGGCGAAGCAGACCAGGCCCACGGCCCAGGCGCTGCCCAGCATGCCCAGCGGGCCCTTGAGGATGAGGAAGCCGTTGGTGATGAGCACCACCGAGCCGCGCACGAAGTTGGGCACGGTGGTGGCCACGGTGGCGCGCAGGTTGGTGCCGAACTGCTCCGCGGCCACGGTCACGAACACGGCCCAGTAGCCCGAGGCCAGGCCCAGCCAGGACACGATGACGTACATGGTCAGGGGGGCCAAGCCCCGGCCCAGCAGGTAGGCGGCCGTGCCCAGGAAGGCCATGGCCATGAACAGGCCCACCACCTTGGTCCGGGTGCCCCAGATCTGGCTCAGGAAGCCCGAGGCCAGGCTGCCCACGGTGATCCCGCTGTAGCAGCAGGCCACGGCGATGGCCGGGTCGAGCCGGCCCGCGACCTCCAGGCTGGGGGCGAACTCCGGGATGAAGATGACGAGGATGCCGACCACGAACCACATGGGCAGGCCGATCAAGATGCAGCGCAGGTAGCGGCCCAGCCGGTCCCAATGCGTGAACAGGCTCGCGAAGTTCCCCTTCTTGACGTGGGCGAAGGCCAGGTTCTGGAACATGAAGCTCTCCCGGATGCCGGCGCGCAGGCAGAGCAGGGCCAGGCCCAGGACTCCGCCCGCGAGA
>JAQUNT010000085.1 GCA_028717525.1 Elusimicrobiota bacterium | reverse complement strand
GCGCGCGCCGGCCAGCCGGCTCGGCAGAGAGGTCAAGCGCATGGCCAGCACCAATCTCGTCGCCGGACTCGACATGGGCAGCGGCCGGGTCACCTGCCTCATCGGCGCGCGCGATGCCGAGGGGCCACCGCGCGTCCTGGGCGGCGCCAGCGTGCCCTGCCGGGGCATCAGCGGCGGGGGCGTGGTCGACATCGTGGAGACCAAAGCCGCGGTGGAGGAGGCCTTGGGCGAGGCGGAGGCCTCGGCCGGGGGCGTCACCGTGACCGAAGTCGTGCTCGGCGTGCGCGGCACGCACCTGCGCTCCTTCAACAACAAAGGGGCGCTCAACATCGCGCGCACGGACCGCGAGATCACGCCCGAGGACGTGCAGAGCGTCATCGCCAACGCCGCGGCCATCCCCCTCTCCCCGGACTGCGAGATCCTGCACGTGGTGCCGCAGAGCTTTTCCTTGGACCGCCAGAGCGGCGTGCCCAACCCGGTGGGCATGGAAGCCGCGGTCCTGGAAGTCGAAGCCCACATCGTCACGGCCTCGAGCTCGCGCCTGAGCAACCTGGCCAAATCCGTGGCCGCGGCCGGCTTCAAAGTCACGGACATCGTCTACGGACTGCTGGCCACGGGCGAGCTGCTCGTCTCGCCCGAGGAGCAGGACCTGGGGACCCTGCTGCTCGACCTCGGCGGGCAGTCGCTCTCGCTGGGGATCTACGCGCGGGGGGCCCTGCGCTACTCCAAGGAGCTCGGCATCGGCGCGGACTTCATCACCCGGGACCTGGCCGTGGGCCTGCGCACCTCCATCGCCACGGCCGAGCGCCTCAAGATCGCCCACGGCCTGGCGGCCGGCGCCCCCTCGGAACAGGACCGCGAGATCGAGTTCCACCGCTTCGACGGCCGGACCCTGGACAAGGTCAAGGCCAGCCGGATGATGAGCTACATCATCCCCCGCGTGGAGGAGATCTTCAGCGTGGCGGCCGACGACCTGCAGAGCGCCTCGTGCGCTGACCTCATAGGCGGCGGGGGCCTCGTCCTGACCGGAGGCGGCAGCCTGATGCCGGGCATCGCGGCCGCCGCCGAGCAGGTCCTGGGCCTGGAGGCGCGCGTCGGACTGGCCAGCCCGGAGCGGGTCGCGGGCGACGAGAGGTGGTTCAGCCCGGTCTATGCCACGGCCATGGGGCTGCTGAGCTACGCGGGCCGCTCCCAGCGCGGCGGCCGCGCGGCCCGGCCGGGCGCGCGCAAGACCCCGGCCTGGATGCGGCGGATCATGTCCTTCCTCAACAGCCTGCTCTGAAGGCCCGGCCTTTCGGCCCAAGAGGCCAGGGGCCGAATTGCGGCGGGCGGCTGGGCCCTACGACGCTCATGGACAGGCGCCCTCTCCTGATAGAGTCTCCGCATGCCGGGTCGAGCCGAGTCCGGTCGCTGTTTCTTCGCCTGCCTGCTGACGGCCGGCTGGCTTGCCTCTCCCGCATGGTGTGCGGTCAAGACCCAGACCGCGGGCCGGGTGCAGGCCTCGCTGCCCCAGCTGGCTGCCGGGGTCTTGCAGGGCGGCGCCGGGACGGGCCTCGCCGGCGCCGGCATGGTCTCCGCGGCGAGCTTGAAGCTCTCCCCTGCCCCGGGCCTGGCCCAGCCGCCGGCTCCAGCGGTCCGGAGCTTTTCCCTGCCCCCGCCACTGGCCTCCCCGCTGGCCGCCCCGGCTCTGAGCGGGCAGACCGCGCCCGGCCCCGGCGGGCTGGAGCAGGCTTTGCCGGCTCAGCAGAGCGCCGAACCAGGAGGAACTCCCCAGACTCTTTGGAGCCGTCTGACGCGGCTCTTCGACGGCTCCGAAGCCAGGAAGCCGCCTGAGCTCTTCGCCGACTATCTGCAGAGCCCCCCGGTGGTGCCCCTGCCGGAGATGCCTCTTGCCCCCTCCTGGCAGACTCTCTCGGCCCCGGGACCGAGCCCAGGCCCTATCCTTTTCCATGCCGACCAGAGCGAGACCCTGGCGGAGGGCCGGTCCATCCTTTTCAGCAGGGATGACTCGGCTCCCGGGCCCTGGGAGAAGACGGACCCGGCCTCGGGCGCGAAGGTCTGGGAGCCCCCCACCGGCTCGCGCGACGCGGCGGCCTACGGAGACAACCTCTACTGGATCGACCCGCACGGCAGGTTCGTGGTCTACTCCTTGACCAAGAAGACCGCCGCGGCTTATCCCTGCCACGAAGGCCCGGTGACGCGCTTCGCCGTGGCCGGGCCCGACAGGGTCTTCGTAGTGGTCGGAGGGGCTTTGCGGCGCTGGGACCTCGACCTCCTCTACGCGCGGACCTATCCCAAACTCAGCCTCGACCCGGCCGCCATCTCCGCCATGGTGCAGGGTGAAGACTCCGAGTCGAGCGACGTGATGACCGTGCACCTGCCCGGCCGCAGGCTCAAGAGCACGGGTGCGGGCATCATCGCAGAGACCGGCTCCGCGCCCACGGTCCCGGCCGGCAAAGCCCTCTTCTACCGTCATGAAGCAGGGCAGACCCGCGTATGGCGGGGCCCGCCCGATTCCACGGATGCCCAGGACTACGGCAGCCTCCCCTACCGCGTGCTGGCCTTGGCCCGGGACCCGGCCCAGGACATCCTGTACGCCGCGGTGCCGGAAGGCTTGGTGGTCTGGGAGGCGCGCACCAGACGCTACCGCCTGGTCCCGGTCGCGGGCCTGGACTCCGAGGGAGTCCGCCCCAGCTTGCACCTGAGCGGCGAGACGGTGTATCTGGGCGCGGGCTCGCGCCTGCTCGAGTTCCAGCGCCAGGAACTGCTCACCCTGCGCGAACCGGCGGAAACGGTGCGGCTCTGGTCGGAGCGCAGCCCCATGTACGTGAAGGACGGGCTGCTGCACATCGGGGACTTCACCTTCCCCGTGGGCAAGAAGACCCCCGCCGCCCGTCCTTGGTACCGGCGCGTCGTGGACCGCTTGCTGCGGCGGAGCGCCCCGGCCGAGGTGCGCGACCTGGGCATCTCGCCTGAAGACTGGGCCGCTCTCAACCTGCCCACCAACAAGAAGCTCATCTACGACACCTTGAAGGGCTTCACCCTCAACCAGCACATCCTCTACATCGGCGAGACCGGGGGCGGCAAGACCTGGATCGCGGAGAAGATCGCCCAGCTCACCGGCAACGAGCTGTGGATGGTCTCCATGAACGAGTACACGCGCAACAAGGACCTCATCGCACGGGAGACCTTCGGCGAGGAAGGCAAGAACAAGACCGGCCTGAGCATGAGCACGGTGCTGCGCTGGATGACCGAGGGCGGCATCCTGCTGCTCGACGAGATGCACAAGCCGCTGGAAGGCATCGCGGTCCTGAACAACATCCTGCAGAACGGGGAGTACCGCCTGCCCGACGGCAGGGTGATCAGGTACGACAAGCGCAAGTCCTGGGTCATCGGGACCATGAACCCGGTCAAGCCCCCGTACAAGGGAGAGCCCCCCTCCGGCGAGCTGTCCTCGCGCTTCGGCATGACCTTGGAGGTCAAGTACCTGCCGCCGGAAGAAGAGACGGCTTTGCTGGGGCTCTTCTATCCCCAGGCGCCCGCGGCCTTGCTCTCCTCCTTGGTCGAAGCGGCCCGGAGGCTGCGCCGGCTCTACCCGGAGGTCCTGCCCCTGCCCATCGCGCCCAGGACCCTCATGCACATGGCCGCGCACCTGAGCCTCTATCCCAAGGAGGACCCGGCCGACGTGTTCCGCAAGACCTACAACCCGGGCTCGATCGTCGAGGACCCGGCCATCGACGAGGCCATCGCCAAGGTCCTCGCGGAGCTCTTCCCGGAGGGATCCGGGAAATAACTCTTGCATCCCAGGCCCGCTTGTGCTACTATTTAGCCAGTAGATTTCGAACCCGTAACGAGAAATGTCGGGACCTTGACCCGCCGAAAGGCGGGTTTCGTGTTTCTAGGCGACACCCATGAAGTCCCCCCCCAAGAGCCGCGGCGCCGTTGCAGCCGCCGTAGCCGCCCTGCAGGAACGCCTCGCGGACGGCGACCCGGGCGACGCCAAGCTGCGCGAGGACTGCGCCGCCTCCCTCGCGGAACTGCGCGCCGCCTACCGCGCGGACCGGTCCCTGTTCACGCCCGAGATCATCGCGGCTCTGCGGGAGCTGCGCGAGCTCCTCGAAGAATCCGGCCAGAACGCCTGAGGCCCCGCGGAGCTTGTTGCGGAATTGTTGAATCCCCGGCCCGGCTCATTGACTCCGGGCCGGGCCGGGGCTATACTGAGTTCAGCCGCAAGTTCCGAACCTGAGACGAGCAATGTCAGGACCGAGCCCCCGAGAGGGGGTTTCGTGTTTCCGGGGCCGCGGCGCTCAGTCCACCGGCAGCTTGCAGGCCGTCCACTCTGCGATGCCTCCCTCGTATGCCCTCACGTCGAAGCCCGCGGCGGAGAGCTTCTCCGCGGCCATGCGCGAAGCTGTGCACTTCGTGTTGGCGCAGTAGGTCACGACCTCGCGCTTTTTGTCGAGCTCCGAGACCCGCCGGTCGAGCTGATCCAAGGGGATCTTCAAAGACCCCTTGATGAAGCCCAGCTTGTAGTACTCCGGATCCAGCACGTTGACGATCTGCACCGGCTCGCCCCGGCTGATCTTCGCGGACAGCTCCTGCTTGCTGATGGTGCGCACTGAAGTGCGTGTGGTCATAAGCGCGACCCTCCTCTCCCGGCCAGCAATGAGTGACGGGGGAGGCCGGAATGTTACGCTCCATACCCTCGCGCTGCCTCCGACTCCCATTAGAATCTCTTATGGAAGACGCTTGCACCGGCCCATATTTTGTTACCATATGGGAGTCGCGCCGCGCTCATCCGAACGCGTCCGCCGCACACCCGAGCCGAGGAGGGAGCATGCCGAACATCAAGGTGGATGAGGCCCGCTGCAAGGGCTGCGAGCTCTGCACCGCCGCCTGCGCCAAGAAGTGCATCGTGATGTCGACGACGTTCAGCGTCACGGGCTACTACCCCGCCGTCTGCTGCGCCCCGGAGCGCTGCACCGGCTGCGGCCTGTGTGCCCAGGTCTGTCCGGACCTGGCCATCACGGTCTTCAAGGAAGAGAAAAGGAAGTAGGAGGCGACAATGGCCGAAAAGCTTCTCATGAAGGGCAACGACGCCCTCGCCGAGGGCGCTGTGCGCGCCGGCTGCCGGTTCTTCGCGGGCTATCCCATCACCCCGCAGAACGAGGTGCCGGAATACATGTCCTGGCGGCAGCCCAAAGCGGGCGGCAGCTTCGTCCAGGCCGAGTCCGAGGTGGCGGCCATCAACATGCTCTACGGCGCTGCGGCGACCGGGATCCGCTGCATGACCTCCTCCTCCTCCCCAGGCATCAGCCTCAAGCAGGAAGGCATCTCCTACGCCGCGGGCGCGGACCTTCCCATCTTCTTCGCCAACGTGGTTCGCGGCGGCCCGGGCCTGGGCAACATCGCCGGCTCCCAGGGCGACTACTTCCAGTCCGTGCGCGGCGGCGGCCACGGCGACTACCGCACCTTCGTCATGGCGCCGGACTCCGTCGAGGAGATGGGGAACTTCCCCCTGCACTGCTACGAGGTGGCCGAGAGGTACCGCATCCCGGCCATGATCCTCAGCGACGGCGTGCTCGGGCAGATGATGGAGCCGCTGGAGTTCAAGTTCCCCGAAGTCGACCCCAAGACCCTCAAGGAGCCGGCCTG
>JAQUNT010000084.1 GCA_028717525.1 Elusimicrobiota bacterium | reverse complement strand
CCTCCGGCGCGAACCAGCAGCTCAGCCCGTTGAGGCGCCGCGGGTCGGCGTACACGGCGTTGGGGAACACTCCCAGGACCTTGAAGCCCTGCTCCAAAGTGAGGTCCTGCTGCTCCAAGGTCAAGGTGCGCGTGGTGGAGTAGACCAGGTCGGTGGCGCCTTCGCCCGTCAGCTTCTCCATCAGGAAGGACAGCGCGGCCGACAGGGCCTCGCGCCGCTCCGCCTCGGGGCCGGCGGCGTACATGCGGCGCACCCGCCCCATGCGGTTCTCCGCGTCGTGCTGGAGCGCCACCAAAGCGCAGATGCGGCCCGAGGCCGTGGCCGCCGCCCAACGGCGGCCGTGGCGCTCGATCTCGCCGCGCAGGAGGGCCAGGTCCAGGAACAGAGCGTCCGACTTGATCCTGGGGACGGAGCCCTGGTAGAGCCGCATCAGCTCGAAGGCGTCGTCCGGCTCGACGAAACGGCAGGAGAACCCTTTCTTGTTGGTCACGATTGGACCTCCATGGTCCGGGAGAGGCGCAGGAAGAATCCCGACAGGGCCAGCACGCCGGCGGCCTGGATGAGGCAGACCCGGGGCGGAGCCAGCAGTTCGGCGAGCAGCCCGAAGAGGAAGAAGGCGGCGGGGAAGGTGAAGCTGAGCAGAGCCTGCATGAGCGCGAAGAAGCGGCCCTTGAGCTCGGGCCGCACGCGCTCCTGGAAGAGGGTGACGAACTTGACGTTGTTGACGCCCACCGCGGCGCCGGCCGCGAAGAGGCAGATACCCAGGAGCCAGGGCCGCGCGAAGAGGCCGGGCAGCAGGAGCGCGGCGCCGAGCCCGAGCATGCAGGCCGCCCCCAGGCGCAGGGCGCCGGGAGTTCCGGAGCCGGAGGGGACGCGGCTGGAGCCGAAGGTCCCGGCCAGTATGCCCAGCCAGATGGCGGCCTCCAGGATCCCGAGCAGGGTCGCGCTGCCGCCCAGGCTGAGCTTCACGTAGAGGGGCAGGACCACGAGGATGGGCGTGAGGAAGAAATTGACGCAGCCGAAGCCCAGCAGCACCTTCTTGATCCAGGGCGTCGGCGCGAGAGCGGACCAGACCGAGGCGGCCGCCGCCTCCGGTCCCGGCGCCGCGGGAGCCGCCGGCAGGGCGAGCAGGGCGTTGGCCCCGGCCGAGACGAGGTAGCTCAGGGCGTTGAGGACTATGACGCCGAAGATGCCGATGCGGTCGATGAGCAGGGCCCCGGCCATGGCTCCGGCGAAGCTGGCCAAGGACTGGGTGGAGGACTGGAAGGCGACCGCGCCCTCGAGGTCCTCGGGCGCGGCGGCGACGGCCACGGCCTTGCTCAGGGCCGGGTCGAAGAGGGCCTGGGCCGAGGCCAGCAGGAAGCCCGCGGCGCAGGCCCCGGCGAAGCCCAGCCGGTCGAGACGGAAGAGGACGGCGGCCGCGGCCGTGACCACGAAGGCGGCCAGGTCGCAGGCCACCAGGACGGACCGGCTGGGCCTGCTGTCTACGACTCTACCGATGGGCTTGACGAAGAGCAGGGCCGGGACGGCCCCGGCGACCATGAAGAGCCCGACCTCCTTGCCCCCACCTCCGGCGCTGACGATCCACCAGGCCAGCGCGATCTGGTACATGCGCGTGCCGCCCTGGCTGAGGGCCTGGCCGAACCAGATCAGGCCGATGTTGCGGTTGCGCAGGAGGAGAGGTAGACGCAGGGTCACAGGTGAGGCTATGATATCACAGACGGGCCTGGCGCGGCTGGGCAGACCCTGTTATACTGGACGCATGGCCCCCCTGACCGCCCTCATGCTGGCCGCCGCCCTCCCCGCCTGCGCGGGGCTGGACGATCTCGAGGGGACCCTGCGCGAGGCGGCGGGCCGGGTCAAGGAGGACCTCGCCGCCTCGCGCCAAGCCTCCTCGGCGGGCGAGCGTCCCCAGGCCCAGGAGCTCTTCCCCTGCCCGCCCGAAAGCTCCGGCGCCCCCAAGCTCGCCACGGCCGACTTCCATTGGGACTACACCCTCCCCGAGATGCTGGCCGCCTTCGAGAAGACCTACGCCTCGGACAAGAGGCTCGGCGCGCGGGCCTACTGGAACCCGGGCCAGAGGCGCTACGAGCTGCCTTACGAGCAATCCCGCGGCGGGGCGGTGGTCCTGCCTGCGCGCCTCATCGCCTCCGTGGCGCGCCACATCGAGGCCGCCTTCGCGGCCGACTACATCGACGCGGTCTTCTTCCCGGACATGGGGCACTCGCACCTGCTCATCCCCCAGGAGCTCTGGAAGAAGACCTACGATCCCTACCCCGTGGACAAGTTCTCCCGCCTTTACGAGGCCATGTTCGACGACCCCCGGGTAGAGGTCTTCTACCACACGGCCGAGCAGCTCAAGATGCTCGAGCCGGACAAGTCCCTGGTCGCCGACGAGCGGGTGCGCTGGCGCCACAAGACGCGCAACATCGCCGGCCTCAACACACCGGACGCCGAGCTCAAGGTCCTGCAGAACCCCGAGTCGAACGCCAACACGGTCCACGAGGTCCCCGGCTACTTCTGGTGGGGCGGCGGCTTCAACTTCAGCGCCAACAAGGACGGCTGCTTCGCCTACCGCGCCAAAGGCAAGACCTACCGCTTCGACATCAGCCTCTACGATCTCGGCGAGTGACGGCGGGGAAGCCCGCTACTTCGCTCCGCGGCCCAGCCTGCCCAGGTCCAGGCCCAGCGGCCGGGCCGCGGGGGCCGGGCGCGCGAAGAAGGGCGCCATGGAGCGCGGCGCCGGGAAGGCCAACTCGCGCAGCAGGTCCGGGAAGAAGCCGTTGTAGGAGATGCGCTCCCCGTTGACGGCGATGCCGTCGAAATCGAAGCCCCGGCCCGCGGCCTTGAAATGCTTCTCAGCTGCCGTCCGCGAGACGGAAAAGACCCCCTGGCCCAGACCGGCGGCCGGAAAGAAGCCCTCCTGGACCGCCGGGTCGAAGGAGAGCTCGATGAGATGCTCGCCCCGCTCCTGGCCGGGCGCCGGCACAGTGGCCAGTTCCGGCAGGACCGCGGCGGCCGGGGTGAGATAGAAGCGGGCCTGGCCTTGCTTGTCCCAGGTCTTGCGCAACTCCGCGAGCCAGGCCGCCGCGGTCATGGGCCCGGCCATGACGGGGTCGATGGCGTACCACTGGCCGCCTTCGCCCTTGACCAAGGCCGTGACATGGAAGCGCCACCCAGGGTCGTTCCCCTCGCGCAGGTCGCCCACCGCGAAGAGCTTGCGCACCGAGCCCTCGGCCAGGCCCAGCTGCCGGGCCAGAAGGTGGACCGCCATGGCGCGGCCGAAGCAGAAGCCGATGAAGCCCTTGGGGTCGTATCGGGCCAGCTTGCGCTCGTCGTCCAGGCCGGCCACGGGATGGCGGAAGGCGGAGTCCCAGAGCCCCTGGCGCGCCTGCGCGGGCAGGGACTTGAGCCTGGCCGCGGAAGCGGCGATGCGCTCGTAGAGGCCTCCGGAGTCCGCCGGCGGGACCTGCTCCCAGGACGAGGCGGGCGGCGCGGGCAGGTCCGGCGCCAGAAGGCGCACCTCTTCGAGGAGCCGCTCGGCGTCCAGCGGCCCGACCGGAGCCGCGGCCGCGAGCCCGCAAAGGAGCCCGGCCATGAGTACGGCAGCCATGCCCTGAAGATAACAAAGGCGCCGGCCGGCGGCGCAGAGACCTAGGGCCTAGAGCTTGCCGGTCTTTGTGCCCCGGCCGGGCTGGGTCCGACGGCGCTTCGGCTGTCCCCTTCTATTTGGGTCTTGATACCCTGAATATTTGGGCCTATACTAGTCGTGCGCGGGGGGCCTGATGGATAAAAAAGATTCCAGGTTGGCTGCGTGGTACGCGGAACTCCGGGAGCGCTTCGGGGCGGACTGGAGGGCGGGATTCGCGGTCGTGGTCGGAGGCCTCACCCTCGCCATCGTAGCCGCCTGGCTGGTGGCCTTCCATGAGCCGTCGCGCCGGGTCCGCAGCACGCAGCCCTTCACCCCCCGGCCGGGGGCCGGCGCCTCCGCCGCCGCGGACGCGTCCCTAGGCGGGTCCCAAGGCGCGGCCGGAGGCGCCAACCCCGGGCTCTCGTCGGTCGGACTCATTCGCGGGTCCCTGACCCAGGCCGGCGCCGCGGCTGGAGCGCCGGGCGCCGCATACTCCGCCGGCGCCAGGGGCCCCGGGGCCGGCTCAGCCAGCATCTCGACGGGCGGCCCATTGAGCGCCCAGCAAAGAGCCGCCTTGCCGCGGGGAGGAGCCCCGATCCGGGACGGGGCGCTGGCCGGAGGCGCCGGAGGCGCGGGCCAGCAGAGGACCGCGGCGCAGTCCGTAGGCGGGGCCCCGCTGGGCAGCCCCGCGTCGCGCCAGGTGTCTGCGCCGCCGCTGACCCCGTTCTCCCAGGCCCAGAAGGCCTCCGGTTCCAGCCTCAAGGCCGATGGGGCGGCCAGAGGCGACCTCGGCTTCAACAGCCCGGGCGCCGCGTTGTCCGGCTCAGATCCCTTGACCGGCGGGAGCTCGGGCTCCGGCGCGGCGGCCGCGGCCACGGCCGCGGGCAGCCGCTCCGGGCTGGCCGTCGTGCCGATGCAGGCAGGGGGCGGCGGGACCATCGGCCAGTCGGGCGCTTCCGCCTCGGGCTACGGCAGCGGCGGCGGCTCCGGCGGGGAAGGGGCCGCGGGCGGAGTCTCCTCCTCCGGAGGAGGCGGAGGCGGCGGGGCGGCGGGCGGAGCGGGAGCGGCCGCCGCCGACTCTTCAGCCGCCTACAAGAAGAACGACGAGAACGCCAAGAAATGCGAGGCCGCGACCAGCAAATACGAGCCGAAGATCCGGAAGGCCAACGACGAGCTCAAGCCCATCGGCCAGCGCATAGGCGACGTTTGCCGCCGCGACGTGAAATGCGCATTCGCCAGCGATGAGGTCTGCCGGGACGACTACTGGATGTGGCGGGGCGTCTGCAACTGCGCCCGGGTGCATTGCCAGTTCAAGGCCAAGTGCGAGGAGATCGACCAATTGACCTGCGCCCAGCTGCGCGCCTGTCCGATGACGGCCACCCAGCCCTGCGTGCACAGCGACTGCGACCAGTGACGAGGCGCCGGCCGTAGGGAAGTCCGTCCGGTTCAGTAGGGGAAGATCTGCTCCAAAGTCTTCTCCTCGAACTCCCCCAGCTTCTTGACGCCGTCGATGCCGAGCCGCTCCCGGTTGCCCAGGATGGATACGGTCATGGGCCGGCCCGCGAAGCGCTTCGCGAAGAGCGCCAGGTCGTCGAGCTTGTAGGCCAGAGCCCGGGCGAAGCGCTCGGGCCGGGGGTCCTGTGAGAAGCCCAACTCCTCCCAGGCGATCACCGCCCCGGGCACGGAGCGGAACTGGATGGGGTTGGTGCGGTAGCCCTCCTCGATGCCCTTGGCGGTCTCCGCGAAGCGCTGGCCGGAAAGGGGCGGGCTCAGGAGCAGTCCGCGCAGGAGCTCCGTGGCCTCCTTGGTCTTGTCCGCCTGGGTGCCCAGGTAGCCCCAGACCTGGTTCTCGTCGCCCTTGCGCGACGCCCCCCAGTAGCCGCCGCTGGCCGCGTAGGCCAAGGCCCGGGCCTCGCGGACCTCCTGGAAGATGACCGAGCTCATGCCCCCGCCCAGGTAGCTGGCCAGGAACTGGTAGTCCACGGCGTGCCGCGGGTCGTAGACCTCGTCCGCGGCGAACATGCCGATCTGGGACTGGAGCATGTCCCGGTGCGTGAAGAGCACCGTGTTCCGCGCCGGCTTGAGGTAGCGCAGCTGACGGTAGGCCGGGGGCTGCCGGTAGCTCCGGCGGCCCTGGTCGATGAGGCGCGCGATCTCGCCGGCCGGGCGGCTGCCCACGTAGGAGACCCGGCGCTTGTAGTCGAGCAGGCGCCTGGCCAGGGCCTGGAGGGCGTCCTCCTTGAGCGCGCGCAGCTCCGCGTCGGAGAGCTCCAGCAGCACGGTGGACTCCGGGCCGCGCTCCGCGAGCTCGGAGAGGGCGTGGTGGATGTAGCCGGGGTTCTTCTTGTTGTCCTGGTGCGCGCCGATGGCCACCTCGACCATGTTCTTGAGCGTGTCGCTGGCGGTGCGGGGGGAGTCGAAGTGCTCCCACATGAGCTGCAGCGAGGGCCAGAGGTTCTTCTCCAGGCCGCTCAGGCTGAGGCTGGACTCCTGCTCCCCGCAGCCCGTGCGCAGGGAGGTTCCCAGGGCGTAGAGCTTCTTCTTGAACTCCTCGGCGGAGAGGGCGCCCGCGCCGGAGAGGTCCAGAAGCTGCAGGGCGGAGCACAAGGTCCGCTCATGGCGGCGGCCCAGGTCGAAGCGCCAGGTCAAAGAGAAGAGGTCGTTGACCGGGTTGGCCGCGGCGTAGAGGCGTCCCGCGGGCAGCTCGGTCAGGCTGTAGTCCCGGTCCTTGACCACCCAGCGCGGCTCGACGGGCACGGCCGGCAGGTTCACGATCTCGTCGAAGAAGCGCGACTGGCGCTCCGGCTTGATGTCCAGCTTGGTGAACTCGGGCTTGGCCATGGAGGGCAAGGTCGGCTTGCCCTGGCGCCGGTAGGCCGCCACGCGGTCTTCGCCCAGGTATTTCTCGGCCGCGCGCAGGACGTCCGCCTTGCTCACGCGGCGCAGGCGCTCCAGCCAGGCCACGGTCTTGGGCCAGGGCTCGTAGCGCAGGAACGACTCGGCCATGAAGCCCACGCGGCTGTCGTTGTTCTCCAGCTTGTACTTCTCGCCCACCTCGAAGTTCGTGATGACGGCGTCGATGTCGGACTGGTCGAACGTGCCGGACTTGAGCTTGGCCACCGCGCCCATCAGGAGGGCTTCGGCCTCCTCCAGCTTCTGGCCCTTGCGGGGCACGGCGTACATGCTCCAGGCGCCGCCCTCGTTGAGGAATTCCGGGTAGGAGCTGGCCGACTTCACCTTCTGGGCCTGGACCAGGTCGAGGTCGATGATCCCGGTCCGGGAGTTGGACATGAGCATGTCCATGACGGTCAAGGCGTCCGCGTCCGGATGCTCGCGGGGGACGGTCTGCCAGGCGACCACGACCTTCTCCTCGGACTCGTACTTGACCTCGACGCGCTCCAGGCCTTTAGGCTTCACGACAGGATAGGCCGCAGCCTGGGGCAGGGCCTTGGGCTTCCAGGCGCCGAAGTGCTTGGTTATCAGCTTGAGCATCTCCTCCCGGTCGAAGTCCCCGGAGAGGGCGATGGCCATGTTGTTGGGGATGTAGTTCTTGTCGTAGTAGGCGTACATCTTGGCCAAGGACGGGTTCTTGAGGTGCTCGATGGAGCCCAGCACGGTGCGGCCGTAGGGGTGCTCCTTCCAGAACTGCTTGTCCAGGGCCTCGTTGAGGATGCGCTCCGGGTTGTCCGAAGAGCGGTTATTCTCCTCGTAGACCGTCTCGATCTCGGTCTGGAAGAGGCGGAACACGGGCCGGGCGAAGCGGTCGGCCTCGAGCCGGGCCCAGGCCTCGGCCCGGTTGGACGGGAAGTTGCAGATGAACACGGTGCGCTCGTTTGAGGTGAAGGCGTTGAAGCCGCGGAAGCCCAGGCGGCGGTAGGCCTGGGCCAGTTCGTTGGGGATGGCGTAGGTCGAGACCTGGACGTTGTAGCCGTCGATTTCCTTGTAAATGGCCTTGCGCGCGGCCGGGTCCGTGGTCTTGAAGAGCTTCTCGTAAAGCTCCGAGATGCGGTCCAGCGCGGGCTTTTCGTGGGCGAAGTCGCGGGTGCCCAAAGCTCCCGAGCCCTTGAAGAGCATGTGTTCGAGGTAGTGGGCCATGCCCGTGGAGTCCGCGGGGTCTTGGCGGCTGCCGGCGCGCGTGGCGATCCAGGCCGTGACGCGGGGCTCCTGGCGGTAGGGAGAGAGATACACGGTCAGGCCGTTGGGCAGGCGGTGGATGGTCACGGCCATGGGGTCCGCGGGCAAAGGAGCGTCCAGAGGCTCCGGGACCTTGGGCATCCAGGTCTGGGCCTGGGCGCAGACTGCAACGGCCATGACGACGGCGGACAAGAATCCGGTCTTCCTCATGGGATGATGCCCTCCTGCGGCTCCTGTCTTCACTTTCCGACGACCTTGACCTTCGCGGTCGAGCCCGGGTACGCCTCGCCCTGGACAGGCTCCACGCGGCCGCCCAGGTTGGCGCCGAGGAAGGCCTCGGCGCGGGCGTTGAAGTCGATGCGGTTCTCGGGCCGGGCGAAGCCGTGCCCCTCGTCGGGATAGAGCACGTAGGTGA
>JAQUNT010000083.1 GCA_028717525.1 Elusimicrobiota bacterium | reverse complement strand
CATGAACCTCATACCCCAAGTCATCGAAAGGGCCAACCAGGGCTCGGTCATCGGCTACGACATCTACTCGCGCCTGCTCAAGGACCGCATCATCTTCGTGGGCGGCTACGAGGGCGAGTTCACCACCGACTCGGCCAACGTCCTCATCGCCCAGCTCCTTTACCTGGAATCCGACGACAACACCAAGGACATCAACCTCTACATCAACTCCCCGGGCGGCATGGTGACCGCCGGCCTGGCCGTCTACGACACCATGCAGTACATCAAGGCGCCCATCACCACCATCTGCATGGGCATGGCCATGTCCTTCGGCGCGGTCATCCTGGCCGCGGGCAGCAAGGGCAAGCGCTTCGCCCTGCCCCAGTCGCGCATCATGATCCACCAGCCCATGGTGGGGGGCATCTCCGGCCAGGCCACGGACATCGTGGTGGAGGCCAAGGAGATGGCCTACACCCGCAAGGTGCTCGAGCAGATCATCGCCAAGCACACGGGCCAGACCGTGGAGAAGGTGAGCAAGGACATGGAGCGCAACTACTACATGTCCGCCGAGGAAGCCAAGGCCTACGGGATCGTCGACGAGGTCATCCCCGGGGCCAAGCTCTAGCCGGCCCGGCCTAAATTAGCAGTCCTTCCCGGGACTTGACAGGTTTGGCTTTTTGGCCTATAATGTTAGCAGTCAAATGCGGCGATTGCTAATTTAGAAGCCAGAGCCCAGCCATGCGCCAACTCAAGCCCGAGGTCGTGGAGCAGCGCAAGAAGGACCTGCTCCAGTGGGTCATCCACTACTACATCAAGAACTCCCGGCCGGTCTCCTCTTCCCTTATAGCCGAGGAGTCCGGCATGGGCCTTTCCCCGGCCACCATCCGCAACATCCTGCAGGAACTAGAGGACGAGGGCTTCCTGCACCAGCCCCACACCTCCTCCGGCCGCCAGCCCACGGACAAGGGCTACCGCTTCTTCGTGGACTACATCATCGACGTGCAGCGGCTGGCCTCGGGGGAGAAGGAGCGCATCGAGGCCCAGTACCGCGACCGGGTCGAGGAGCTCGACACCTTGCTCTCCGAGACCTCCAAGCTCCTTTCCAAGGTCTCGCACGGGGCCGGCCTGGTGCTCTCCCCGCAGATGCGCGACCAGCGCCTGCGCCGCCTGGAGCTCATCCCGCTCGCCGGCAAGAACGTCCTGGCCATACTCGTGACCGAGGCCGGCCTGGTGCGCCACTGGCCCATCCGGCTGGGCTTCGCGCCCGCGGCGCGGCAGATCAACGTGCTCAATCGCTTCCTCAACGACACCATCCGCGGCTGCAGCATCAAGGACGCCCAGTCCTTGGTCTTGTCCCATCTCCAGAAGATGGAGCGGGAGTTCCAGGAGCTCACGGTCCTGGCCGACGAGCTTCTGCGCGAGGTGGGTCACATCGTGACACCCGACGCCCTCTATGTGGAGGGGGCGGACAACATCCTGTCCTACGCCGAGGACATTGGGGACATCTCCATGGTCCAGTCCCTCATGCGGGTGTTCAACGAGAAGCGGCGGCTGACGGGCCTGCTGGAGCACGAACTGGGCCTCGATCCGGGCTTTCCGGCGGCGGGGGCGCAGCGCCCGCGGCCCCACGTCAGCATCGGCGCGGAGAGCGGCCTGCCCGAGCTCAAGGACCTCAGCCTGGTCACCACCACCTACAAGTACCGCGACCGGGTGGTGGGCGTCCTGGGCATCCTGGGCTCCAAGCGCATGGAGTACTCGCGCATGATGAGCCTGGTCGACTACCTGGGCGACATGGTCTCTCGCCAGATGTCCGCCTGGGAGGAGGAGGACCGTGGTGGCTAAGCAGAAGAACGGATCCCCCGCGCCTGCGACCCCCTCCGTGCAGCCGGAGGCGGAGAAGAACGCAGCGCAGCCGGAGAAGCCGGTCGAGCCGGATTATCTCGATCAGCTCCTGCGGCTGAAGGCCGAGTTCGAGAACTACCGTAAGCGCGTGGACCGCGAGAAGCCCGAGTACATCAACCTGGGCAAGACCTCGATCCTGGCCAAGCTGCTCCCCTTCTACGACCTCCTGCAGAAGGCGCACCAGGAGGTCCTGGCCTCGCACAACGACACGCCCCTGGCCAAGGGCATGGAGGGCATCTTCAAGGAGTTCGACAAGCTCTTCCGCGAGGAAGGGGTGGCGGCGATGGACCCCTTGAACAAGCCTTTCGACGCGAACCAGCACGAAGTCTTCGGCACGGTGGACCGCGAGGATGTCCCCGAGGGGACCGTGGCGGACGTGCTGCAGAACGGTTTTCTGCTGCAGGACCGGGTCCTGCGCACCGCGAAGGTGCGCATCACCCGCAGACCCAAGAAGGAAGACGGCCCAGCGCAGGCTGGGGCATAGGAGAGGATTATGAGCAAGATCATCGGAATCGACCTGGGGACGTCCAACACGGCCGCGGCGGTGATGGAAGGCGGCAAGGCCACCATCATCCCGTCCGCGGAGGGGACTTCGGTGGGCGGCAAGGCCTTCCCGTCCTTCGTGGCCTTCGCCAAGGACGGCCAGCTGCTGGTCGGCGAGCCGGCCCGGCGCCAAGCCGTGGCCAACCCGGAAGGCACCTTCATGGCCTTCAAGCGCAAGATGGGCACCGACCGCAAGTACCAGGCCCCGGACGGCAAGACCTACACCCCGCAGCAACTCTCCGGGCTGCTCCTGCAGAAGGTCAAGCGCGACGCGGAGGCCTTCCTGGGCGCCAAGGTAGAGAAGGCGGTCATCACGGTCCCGGCCTATTTCAACGACAACCAGCGCCAAGCCACCAAGGACGCCGGCACCATCGCGGGCCTGGAGGTCGTGCGCATCGTCAACGAGCCTACGGCCGCGTGCCTAGCCTACGGCCTGGACAAGAAGGGCAAGGACGAGAAGATCATGGTCTTCGACCTGGGCGGCGGCACCTTGGACGTCACCATCATGGACTTCGGCGGGGGCGTCTTCGAGGTGGTCTCCACCTCGGGAGATACCCAACTCGGCGGCACGGACATGGACAACGCCCTGATCGACTTCATCACCGGGGAGTTCAAGAAAGACACCGGCGCGGAGGTGCTCAAGGACCCGATGTCCGTGCAGCGCGTGCGCGAGGCGGCCGAGAAGGCCAAGATCGAGCTCTCTACGGTGATGGAGACCGAGATCAACCTGCCCTACCTGACGGCCGTGGACAACGTCCCCAAGCATCTGGCCATGAAGCTGACCCGCGCCAAGCTCGACGCGCTGGTAGACCCCATCGTCAAGCGCTGCAAGACCTCCATCGAACGGGCCCTGACCGACGCCAAGCTCAAGGCCCATGACATCACCCGCATCATCATGGTGGGTGGACCCACCCGCATGCCCATCGTGGCCAAGTTCGTGGAGGACTACGTGGGCAAGAAGGTCGAGCGCGGCATCGACCCCATGGAGTGCGTGGCCAACGGCGCGGCCGTGCAGGCGGCGGTCTTGACCGGCGAGATCAAGGACGTGCTCCTGCTCGATGTCACCCCCCTGACCCTGGGCATCGAGACCTTGGGCGGGGTCATGACGCCCTTGATCGAGCGCAACACCACCATCCCGGTAGAGAAGAGCAACATCTTCTCGACGGCTTCGGACAACCAGCCCGCGGTCACGGTGAACGTCCTGCAGGGCGAGCGGCCCAAGGCCTCGGACAACGTGCCTCTGGGCAAGTTCGACCTGGACGGCATACCGCCCGCGCCGCGCGGCATGCCGCAGATCAAGGTCAGCTTCTCCATCGATGCCAACGGCATCCTGAGCGTGCGCGCCGAGGACCTGGGCACCAAGAAGACCCAGCACATCACCATCACCGCGCCTAACAAGCTCAACAAGGAAGAAGTGGAGAAGTTCGTCAAGCAGGCCGAGCAGTTCGCCGAGGAGGACAAGAAGTTCAAGGAGAAGGTGGCGGCCAAGAACGAGGCCGACGGCCTGCTGGCCGCCTCCGAGAAGGCCCTGCGCGAGCACGGCGACAAGGTCTCCCAAGAGGAGCGCACCAACATCGAGCGCGCCGTCTCCGACCTCAAGGAGGCCCTGAAGGGGGACGACACCGACCGCATCAACAAGGCCAAGGAGGCCTTGCTCAAGGCCTCGCACAAGCTGGCCGAGGAGCTCTACAAGGCCGAAGCGGCCAAGGCCAAAGCCTCGGGCGGCAACGGCGACCAGGCCCAAGCCGGCGACCAGAAGGAGAAGGGGGGCGAGACTGTGGTCGACGCCGAGGTCGTAGACGAGCCGGAGAAGAAGGACTAGCGGGGTCAGCCGGTGGCCGAGGACTTCTACAACCTGCTCGGGGTGGCGCGCAACGCCTCGGAGGCCGAGATCAAGGCGGCCTTCCGCAAGCTTGCCATGAAGCATCACCCGGACCGCAACCCGGGCGACAAGGAGGCGGAGGAGAAGTTCCGCAAGATCAACTCCGCCTACGAGGTCCTCTCCGACCCGCGCAAGCGCCAGGTCTACGACCAGTACGGCGAGGCCGGCCTCTCGGGCGCCGGCGGGTTCCCGGGGGGCTTCCCGGGCGGGGAGGCTTTCGCGGGCGGCGGCGTGGACATGAGCGAGGTCTTCGGCGACGTCTTCGAGCAGTTCTTCGGCGGCGGGGGCGGCGGCCGCGGGCGCGGCGGGCCCCGGCGCGGCGCTGACCTCAAGTACGAGATCGACGTCTCGCTGGAGGACGCCTTCCGAGGCATGAAGTTCCCCCTGCACTTCGACCGGGTCGAGTCGTGCCCGGTCTGCCGCGGCTCGGGAGCCAAGGACGGCGCGTCCTTGAAGCGCTGCCCGACCTGCCGGGGCTCCGGGCGGGTGCAGTTCTCCCAGGGCTTCTTCTCCATGACGCAGGCCTGCCCGGACTGCGGGGGCGAGGGCCAGCGCGTGGACAACCCCTGCCGGGAGTGCCGGGGCTCCGGACGGACGCGCAAGCGCGCTGAGCTGACGGTCAAGATCCCGCCGGGCATCTATGCCGGAGCCACCCTGCGCATCGCGGGGGAGGGCGAGGCGGGCGGCCGGGGAGCCCCGGCCGGCGACCTGTTCGTCCTGGTGCGCATCAAACCGGACCCTCGCTTCGAGCGCGAGGAGGACGACCTCAAGGTGCACGCCGGCCTGGACATCGCCCAGGCCGCCTTGGGCGCGACCCTGACGGTGCCGACTTTGGACGGCGAGCCCACGCACATCCGCGTGCCTCCGGGGACCCAGCACGGCGCCATCCTGCGTGTGCGCGAGAAAGGGATGCCCAGGCTGCACGGGCGGGGCCGGGGCGACCTGCTGGTCTCGGTGCGCGTGGCCGTGCCGCAGTCCCTCAACGCTCGGCAGAAGGAACTCCTCGAGGAGTTCGCGCGCAGCCTGCATGGCGAGGGCGGCAAGGGCGAAAAGGGCGACGAAGGGATATTCAAGAAGATCTTCGGCGACAAGTAAGCGAAGAGTTCGGGGACACAATACCTATCTTGGCGAATTGAGTATTGTGTCCCCGAATTTTATATAACAGGCTCATGCCCCAGTTTTTCCTGCCGCCGCAGGCTCTTAAAGAGAAGACCTTCCGCCTCACCGGCCCCGAGGCTTTCCACATCACCAAGGTCCTGCGCTATCAACCGGGGCAGTCCTTGGTGCTCTTCGACGGGAAGGGGGGCCGCTTCGAGGCCGTCATCCAGGCCATCGAGAAGGACGGCTCGGTGTCCGGGGCCTTGACCGGGACCTTGCACGGCACCGAGGAGCGCAAGCCGGCGGAGATCCGGCTGTACCAGGGGCTGCTCAAGGCCAGCCATTGGGACTGGGTGCTGGAGAAAGGCACCGAGCTGGGCGTGGCCGCGTTCATCCCGGTGACCACGCCGCGCACCGTGGTCCTCTTGCACGAGGCGGAGCGCGTCAAGGCCAAGGCCGAGCGCTGGGGCCGGGTCGTGATGGCCGCGGCCAAGCAGTGCGGCCGGGCGGACCTGCCGGAGGTGCTGGAGCCGGTGCAGTTCCGGGACTCGGTCAAAGCCTGCCTGCGCCAGCCCGAGGATGAGGCCGCGCCGAAGACCCGGAGCCTGACCTTGCTGGCCTGGGAGGGGCTCAACGGAGCCACGGCCTGCGAGACCATCCGCCTGAGCCTGCGCGAGGCCGACCAGAGCCGGGGCGCGGAGAAGATCACGGTCAACCTCTTCATCGGCCCCGAGGGGGGCTTCACCGAGGAAGAGGTGGAGCTGGCCGAGAGCCTGGACGCGGTCATCTTCGGCCTGGGCCCGCGCACCCTGCGCGCGGAGACCGCCGCCGTGGCGGCCGTCTCCCTCATCCAGTACGAGTTCGGGAGCCTCTAGGCCGGAGCGGCGCGCTCCCGTGCTCCCCCGACCCCCGTCTTATTTTTTGCGCACCTTCGGCTGCCGGGTCAACCAGGCCGAGAGCCAGGAGCTGCGCGCGCGCCTGGCCGCGGCCGGTTGCGCTCCGGCGGCCAGCCTCGCGGAGGCCGGGCTCTGCATCGTCAACACCTGCAGCGTCACCAAGGACGCGGACCGCGAGGCCCTGAAGTTCCTCCGCCGCGCGGGGCGCGAGAACCCGGCGGCCAGGCTCGTGGTGACCGGCTGCCTGGCCCGGCGCGCGCCCGAAGACATCCTCAGGGCCGCGCCGCAGGCCCAAGTCGCCCTCGACCCCGGGGGGGAACTGGGCCTGCCCGAGGCCGCCGCGGCCGCTCCGGAGCGCTCCCGCGCCCTGCTCAAGGTCCAAGACGGCTGCGACGGCTCCTGCGCCTACTGCGTGGTCCCGCGGGTCCGGCCGCGGCTGAGCAGCCTGCCTCCGGCCGCGGCCGAGGAGAGGGTCCGCGGCCTGGCGGCCGCGGGCGTGCCGGAGATCGTGCTCTGCGGAATCCGGCTCGGCCGCTACCGGGACGGGGCCGTCGCCCTGACCGGTCTCCTGGAGAGGCTCCTGCGCATCCCCGGGGCCTTCCGCCTGCGGCTCTCCTCGCTCGAGGTCCTGGAGGCCGACGAGGCCCTGGCCGGGCTCATCGCGGGCTCCGGCGGCCGCCTCTGCCCCCATCTGCACATCCCCCTGCAATCCGGCAGCGAGACGGTCCTGCGCCGCATGAACCGGCCCTATACGGCCGCGGTCTTCGTCCGGCGCCTGGAGGCCTTGCGCCGGCGCGCGCCGGCTCTGGCGCTGTTCTCGGACATCATCACGGGCTTCCCCGGCGAGACCGAGGCCGAGTCCCGGGAGAGCCTGGCCTTGGTCAGGAGCCTGGGCCTCTGCGGGCTGCACGTGTTCCGCTTCTCGCCGCGGCCGGGGACCTTGGCCGCGGGTATGCCCGGCCAGGTGGCCCCCGTCGCGGCGCGCGAGCGCCTGGAGTCCTGGCAGGAGCTCGACGCGGAGCTGCGGCGCGCTCATCGGCGGCGGGCCGCGGGCCAGCGCAGGGTCGTGGCTCCCCTGCGCGGCGGCTTCCGGGGCCTGACCGAGGACTTCCTGGAGGTCGGCCTGGAGCGGCCTCTGCCCCCCGGGCTTTGGCCGGTGACCTTGCGGGAATCGTCAAATACCGCTATAATCTAAAACTTCCAGGTTTTCATGGCAGACTGCATCTTCTGCAAGATCATCGCGCGGCAGGTACCATCCAAGATCGTCTACGAGGACGAGCAAGCCGTCGCCTTCAAGGACATCTCCCCCCAGGCGCCCACGCACGTCCTCATCGTCCCCCGCAAGCACGTGGCGGGCCTGAGCGCCTGCACGGACGGCGACCAGGCCTTGCTGGGGCATCTGCAGCGGGTGGCCGCGGCCGTGGCCGGACAGGTCGGCGTGGCCGCGGGCTACCGCCTGGTGACCAACAACGGACGCAGCGCGGGGCAGTCCGTGGACCATCTGCACTATCATCTGCTGGGCGGACGCTCCATGCAGTGGCCCCCCGGATGAGCATCTCGAAAGACAAGGTGGTGAGTCTTTAAAATGGTTTTCGTCAAACTGCGCGAGGGTGAGGCCGTCGAGGAAGCCCTCAGGCGTTTCAAACGCGAATGCGAGCGCAACGGCATCCTGCGGGAGATCAAGAGGCGCGAGCACTACGTCTCCCCCAGCGTCAAGCGCAAGCTCAAGGCCGCTGAAGCGCGCCGCAAGATGCGCCGGGCACGGCGCCGGCGCCCGGTCGCCTGAACGCCGACGAACATCCCGGGTCATCCCGGACAGGTCGCCCGCCGGCCCGCAAGGGCCAGCGGGGCGCCTCAGCCTATGTCTGAAGACGAGCGAGA